>CACYEP010000001.1 GCA_902773425.1 uncultured Erysipelotrichaceae bacterium
CCACCTTTTTCACATCTCCGTCATTTTCCAGTTTGGCAACATCCCCGTAGAGATATTCCGCACCGAACTTGGTCGCGTGTTCAAACATCTGTGCAGCTAAATCCGCGCCGTTGACACTGGTGAATCCCGGATAGTTTTCGATTTCGTAGGTTTCCGTCATCTTGCCGCCCGGAACACCGCGTTCCAAAATCGCAGTCTTCAGACCTGCGCGCGACGCGTAAACCGCCGCGGTCAAACCGGCCGGCCCGCCGCCGATAATCATTACATCATACTGTAAGCTCATAGAAAGTCCTCCTTTTGAATGATATTGTCGATTTCTTTAAAATCCTGCACGACCGCGTAAGGTTTCGCGGAGCGCAGTTTTTCTCTTCTCTTTTCATCTTCACAATAGCCGATCGCAGCCGCACCTGCAGCCTTCGCGGCCTCCATATCCGATACGGCATCCCCGACATAGACCAGATTCTCGTACGGGATTCCCATCGCATCACATGCCAGGTAAAGTCCCTGCGGATCGGGTTTCGGGCGGGAAATCTGTTCGCCGCCGATTAACGCATCAAACCACTCCGGGTCAATTCCCGCATATTCCAGTCCCCGGATCAATGTCGGTGTATGTTTGGTGGACACAATGGCCATGCGGTATCCTTCTTCGTGCCATTTCTTCAGGCATTCGATGACGCCTGGATACGCTTTTACTTCCGGTAAGACAGTATCGTTATGGTCCTTGTAACAGCGGACCAGCTCCGGAACCTTCTCTTCGGGGAAATATTTCCGGAACGAATCTTCCAATGTAGGTCCTAAAAACGAATCCAGTTCCTCTTCGGATAATACATAGGCCGGCTTGTAGACGGAAAACGCATGGGTGAAAGACGACTTGATCAACCGCGGTGTATCCACCAGAGTTCCGTCGTTGTCGAACATTAATACCGGTTTCATGCGTCCTCCTATTCCTGATTCTGTTTCAATAAGTAATTATATACCCGGTCTTCAAAATCCTTCGGAGAATCAATGCCTCTTTGTAAAAGAATATGATTCATGACTGCGGATTCGATGATAGCCGCCATCGAACGTCCAGGACGCACCGGCAATGTGATCCGCTTGATATCAATGCCGAAGAAGTTCTCCAGCTGGTTTTCTTCATTTCCTAAACGCTTGTACTCCTCGCGTTCTTCCCATGGAATCATATCAATCACCAGGTCAATCTGACTCTTTTCCGCTGTCGACGCAATGCCGAACATCTGGACGACATTGATGATGCCGATTCCGCGAATTTCCAATACATCCTTCAGCAGTTCCGGGCACTGACCCATGACCCGGTTATGAATTCTCGCAATATCCACACGGTCATCCGCAATCAGGATATGCCCGCGCTTCAATAATTCCAGCGCGATTTCGGATTTCCCCTGTCCGCTTGCCGCCCGGATCAATACGCCGATCCCGTAGATCGACATCAATTCCCCGTGCACACTGACCGACTTCGTGATCTTTTCTTCCAGATACGAAACGATTTCGATCGCCAGGGAAGTGGTCGGCGCATACGACGTGAAAATCGGGAAGTTCTTCCGGATGGCGATTTCCTTTAAGATTCCCGGGCACATATGATCCCGGCTGATCAGAATCATCGGTGAATCATCCGTCAGATGTTCAAAGATCTGCCACTGATGTTCATCGCTCATGGTCGCGATAAAAGAGATTTCCTTATCACCCATAATGATGACGCGCCGTTTGTCAAAGTGGGAAAAGTATCCGACCAATTCCAGTCCCGGACGGTTTACATCCGGTACGGTAATTTCCCGGTTCAGCGAATCCTCGTTGCCGGTGATCTGACGGTAGCCGAAATAATCATAAAGATCTTTTACTGTAACTCTTTGATCCATTATTTCACCTCCAGAATCTTTTTCAGATATTGACCGGTATAGCTTCCTTCGGTTTTCGCAATTTTCTCCGGTGTTCCGCACGCCACTAACGTGCCTCCCCGGTCTCCGCCTTCCGGTCCCAAATCAATAATATAATCCGCGTTCTTGATGACATCGAGATTATGTTCGATCACGATGACGGTATCCCCGTGATCCACAATGCGGTGCAGCACCTGAAGAAGACGGTTTACGTCATCCGAATGAAGACCCGTTGTCGGCTCATCCAGGATATAGACTGTTTTCCCGGTGGACACTTTCTGAAGTTCGCTCGCGAGTTTGACACGCTGGGCTTCTCCGCCGGATAACGTGGTCGCGGACTGCCCGAGTTTAATATATCCCAGGCCTACATCGTTGAGAGTCTGGAGTTTACGGGCAATCGTCGGAATCGGTTTAAAGAATTCCACCCCTTCTTCCACGGTCATCTCCAATACATCGTAGATGGACTTGCCCTTATACTTGACCTCGAGAGTTTCATCGTTGTATCGCTTGCCGTGGCATTCATCGCACGGGACATACACATCCGGCAAAAAGTTCATTGTGATGCGTTTTACGCCGTCACCCTGACATGCCTCACACCGGCCTCCCTTGACATTGAAGGAGAACCGGCCCTTGCTGTAACCGCGGGCTTTGGCTTCCGGCGTCATCGCGAAAAGATCACGGATTGCGTCGAATACGCCGGTATAGGTTGCCGGATTGGAACGCGGTGTGCGCCCGATCGGATCCTGGTCAATTTCAATGACTTTATCGACTTCTTCCATGCCGGTGACTTTTTCGCATGCCCCCGGTCTTACACGGACTCTTCCGAGATATTGCGCCAGGCTCTTGGATAAGATTTCGTTGACAAGGGTGCTCTTTCCCGATCCGGATACACCCGAGACAACCGTCAAAGTTCCGAGCGGGAACTTTACGTCGATATTTTTCAGGTTATGTTCGCTGGCCTTTTTGACCAGAATGGACTTGCCGTTTCCTTTGCGCCGCTTGGACGGAACCGGAATCATCTTGCGGTGGGAAAGATATTCCCCGGTAATCGAACCTTCGCATTTCAGGATTCCTTCCACCGGTCCGCTGTAGATGACCTTGCCTCCGTGCACTCCCGCACCCGGTCCGATATCCACGATCCAGTCGGATTCCATCATGGTTTCCTCATCATGTTCGACTACGATGATTGTATTTCCGAGATCCCGCATGTTCTGCATGGTCTTGATCAGTCTTCCGTTATCGCGCTGGTGTAACCCAATGGAAGGCTCATCCAGGACATATAACACACCGGTCAGGTGCGAACCGATCTGCGTCGCAAGGCGGATACGCTGTGCCTCACCGCCGGACAAAGTGCCGGCCATGCGGTCCAGCGTCAGATATTCCAAGCCTACGTCTTTTAAGAAGACAAGGCGGTCTTTGATTTCCTTCAATACCATCTCCGCGATGACGGTCTGTTCGGGGGACAGTTTCAGTTCATCAATGAACCTGATGGCTTCTACGATGGACATCTCGGTGAATTCATAGATGTTCTTACCGCCGACACGAACGGATAACACGGTCTCGTTCAAGCGTTTTCCATGGCATGTCGGGCAATCGTCTTCCGCCATATAGCCGCCGTACCACTCCTTGGCCATGGAGGAATTCGTTTCGAAATAACGGCGTTCGATCAAGTCGGCCGCGCCTTCGATGAATCCGGTCTTGCGTGTGCGCATTCCCGAACGGGACTCAATCTGGTAAGTGATCGGTTCCTTGGACCCGTGCAGTAAAATATCCATCTCGCGGTCCGTCATCTTGTTTAGAGGCTTGTCTTCGGAGATGTGATAATGACGCAAAAGAGTGGAATACTGCTGCCACTCGATATTATCTGAGTCTACGATCCAGCGGTAATACTTGATGCCGCCTTCGCGGATCGTCTTAGACGGATCCGGGATCAACAGTCCTACATCTAAGCGTTCCTTGAATCCTAACCCGTGGCAATCCGGGCATGCGCCGAGCGGACTGTTGAAAGAGAAGAGTCTTGGCTCGAGCCTCGGCACGGTAAATCCGCAATGCGGACATGAATAATTCTCCGAGAATATCTGCAGTTCATCATTCACCAAGACTTCTGCCAGACCGTCCGCCAGCTTGCACGCAGTCTCCAGGGAATCATACAAACGGGATTCATTTTCTTTCTTCAAAACCAGCCGGTCAATCACGACACTGACATCATGGTTCTTATTCTTTTCCAGTTCCGGCGCTTCCTCAATCCGGATCATCTCTCCGTCGACCATCGCGCGGACATACCCGTCCTTCATCAGTTTCGCGAAAAGATCCTTCTGGGTACCCTTCTTGCGCTTAACCACCGGCGCCATGACCGTGCACTTGGTGCCTTCTTCGTTTTCAAAGATCTTGGACACCATCTGTTTGATTGTCTGGGCCGTGATCGGAATATTATGATTCGGGCAATACGGAACGCCGACCCTCGCGTACAAAAGACGCAGGTAATCGTAGATTTCCGTAACCGTGCCGACCGTGGAACGCGGGTTGTTGGAAGTAGTCTTCTGGTCAATCGAAATGGCCGGAGACAATCCCTCAATGGATTCCACATCCGGCTTATCGACACCGCCTAAAAACTGTCTCGCATACGCGCTTAACGATTCGATATATCTTCTCTGACCTTCCGCATAAATGGTGTCAAACGCCAAAGATGTCTTTCCCGAGCCGGAAACCCCGGTCAGGATCACCATCTTATTACGCGGAATGTCCAGGTCGATGTTTTTGAGGTTGTTTTCCCGGGCACCCCGGATACGGATATATTCCTGTTCCATACTAATCCTCCGCCTTTAATTCCAACATCATATCACGTAACTGCGCAGCGCGTTCGAAATCCAGATGTCTCGCGGCGTCGCGCATTTCTTTCTCAAGGTCAGCGATAAGTTTGAGTCTTCCCTTCTTGTCCTTATGCGCTTTCTTCTTGAGATATTTCTCTGCCATCTCTTTGGTTTCTTTTCCGTGGATGGCATCACGGATTTCTTTCTGCACGGTCTTAGGCACAATACCGTGCGCAAGGTTATATTCATTTTGAATACGGCGTCTTCGCGCGGTTTCGTCGATTGCGTTCCGCATCGAATCGGTGATTGTATCCGCGTACATGATGACTCTTCCGTGTTCATTTCTCGCCGCGCGTCCCGCCGTCTGGATCAATGACCGGGTGCTGCGCAGGAAGCCTTCCTTGTCCGCGTCCAATATCGCAATCAGACTTACTTCCGGAATGTCCAGACCTTCACGCAGAAGGTTGATTCCGACCAGCACATCGTATTTGCCCAAACGCAGGTCGCGGATGATTTCCGTACGTTCCAGCGTATCGGTTTCATGATGAAGATACGCCACCTTGAAGTTCATTTTCTCCAGATATGCGGTCAAGTCTTCCGCCATGCGCACCGTCAGGGTCGTCACCAATGTGCGCTCTCCCTTCGCAATCTGCGATCGGATCTGATCGGAAAGATGGTCAATCTGGCCTTTGGTCGGCACGACTTCGATCTCCGGATCCAACAGCCCGGTCGGCCGGATGATCTGTTCGACAACTTCCCCGTGCGTCTGTTCGAGTTCATAATCTCCCGGGGTTGCCGAAACATAGATGACCTGATTCTGTAAGGATTCGAATTCATCGTATTTCAGCGGACGGTTATCCAAGGCGCTCGGAAGGCGGAACCCGTAATCCACCAAGGTTTGTTTGCGGGCATGGTCGCCGTTGTACATACCGCGGATCTGCGGCAAAGATACATGCGACTCATCGACCACCAGCAAGTAATCTTCCGGGAAGTAGTCAAAAAGGGTAAACGAGCGTGATCCCGGAGGCCTTCCCTCCAGCACCCGCGAATAGTTCTCTACGCCCGGACAGATTCCCAGTTCCCGGAGGGCTTCCACGTCATAACGCACGCGCTGTTCGAGGCGTTCCTTTTCCAGAAGCTTTCCCTGGCTGAAGAACCATTCCGCGCGTTCATCGCATTCTTTTTCAATTTCATCGCAGGCTGCGCGGATCATATCTTTCGGACGCGCATAGCCGCTCGCCGGATAAATATTGTAAACCTGATAACCGTTCAGGACTTTTCCCGTCAAAGGATCCGCCTCGGTGATCCGGTCGATCTCGTCATCAAACATTTCGATCCGGATAATAAACTGGTCGGTATGCCCCGGCGCAATCTCAATAACATCTCCCCGCACACGGAAGGTACCGCGTTTTAAGTCTAAGTCATTGCGGGAATATTGTTGGGAAACCAGTTTGCGCAGCAATTCGTTACGGTCCACGGTTTCGCCTCTGCGTATGGTGAAAAACATATCCCGGTACAGATTCGGATCCGAGGACGCGTAGATGCAGGCGACCGACGCAACGATAATCGTGTTGCGGTGTTCCAGAACTGAATTGTACGCCGCCATCCTCAGCATATCCAGCTCATCGTTAGTCATCGAGTTTTTCTCGATGTAGGTATCGGTTTTCGGAAGATAAGCTTCCGGCTGGTAATAATCAAAGTTGGAAACGAAGTATTCCACATGATCATGAGGAAACATCTCCTTGAACTCGGAATATAATTGTCCCGCCAAAGTTTTATTGTGCGAGAAAATCAAAGTCGGCTTCCCGACTTGTTGTATAACATTCGAAATGGTGTAGGTTTTCCCTGTGCCGGTTGCGCCTAAAAGAACCTGGTACTTCTTTCCTTCCCGGATTCCTTCGACCAGGTGTTCGATTGCCGCAGGCTGGTCTCCTTTCGGTTCAAACGGTTTTTCTAAATGAAACAGGGTATCATTCTCCATTCAAAATCTCCCATGCGCGTTTTAACTGCGCATCATAATTCATATCGTTATCATACCGGCGGTACATTTCCGCGAATAATTCATCCAATAAATCCGGATCCAGATCATCCTGGTAAGTTAATCCGTGATCGGCCTCAAACGCATGTAACGCATCCAAGGTCGACTGATCGAAGTAACCGTCTTCCCGGGTCACGTTATAACCTAAGAATTTCAGGATGTACTGCGCCGCCGTCACCGGATCGGACACGGAATCATACTTGTAGCTGTCCACGCCTTCCGGATATTCCAAAATCGCCAGAGACAGATACAGCGCTTGATCCAGTTCCACTTCTTCATCCGGATGAACGCCTTCTCCGTGGATGGATTTTCCCGAAGGAGTCAGCCATTGCGCTTCCGTATATTTCAGGATGCTGCCGTCCGAGAAGGTGCGGGACAACTGTACCGTTCCCTTGCCGTAGGT
The DNA here is from genome assembly GCA_902773425.1 of uncultured Erysipelotrichaceae bacterium. Classification (GTDB taxonomy): domain Bacteria; phylum Bacillota_I; class Bacilli_A; order Erysipelotrichales; family Erysipelotrichaceae; genus RUG11872. Next base: position 7,144 of record CACYEP010000001.1, read on the forward strand.
CGTTGTGCCGACCAGCTTCGTTCCGTTGATTTCCTGCATTGCCGCCGCAAAGACTTCCGTGCAGGATGCGCTTCCTTCGTTGATGATGCAGACAACATCGTCAAACGCATACTTTCCGCCGGATGTTTTGACCACCGACTCGGTGCCGTCCTTGAAGGTTTCACGCAGCACAACCTGATCCTTTTCAATAAAGAAGGATGCGACAGAACGCAGGGTATCCAGGTATCCGCCTCCGTTATCACGCAAATCGATAATGACCTTGGTAACACCCGCATTGCGCAGCTTATCAAGGTGTGTCTTCAATTCTTTTCCGGTTCCGTTGGAGAAACTGATCAAACGGATCAGACCGATATTGTTGTCGAGGATGAAACTGTTGACGGAAGTATAGATCGTACCGCGCACAACCGTTACATCAAACGATTTTCCTTCACGCACAACCGTCAATGTCACCTTGGTTCCCTCTTGTCCGGTCACCATATCCGCGACTTCATCGGTCGTCTTGCCGGCAACGCTGACACCGTCCACATGTGTGATCACGTCTCCCGACTGCAGCCCGTAAGCCTGCGCCGGAGAATTCTCCAGCACCGCACGGACATGGATGCGGTCATTGAACATCTGATACTGAATGCCTACACCGACGATGGAATTGTTGAGGGAATCCAAAAACTCCTGGGCTTCCTTCGCGCTCATGTATTCGGTAAACGGATCGACTTCAAAGGTCGACATACCGTCGATTGCCTTGTTCATGAGTTCCGTATCGAGGTTTTCGACATCTTTTCCCCAATACCATTCATTCTTCAATGTCTCATAGACGACATCAAAGGTTGAGGACTTCGAAGGAGAAACGCCTCCGCTTCCGCCGGTTCCCATCAATACTTTATCTGTCAGAATTCCTAATACAAACGCAGCGATCAGGCCGCATAATACCATAATTCTGGTGAAGTGCTGTTTGTTGATTGCTTTTGTCTTATTTTCACTCATAATTCCACCTCGGTAGTATATTATCACAAATCATTGTGTTCATTTGAAGAATCGCCCGATTCCGGGATTGGCACGAATCTCTCTAAATCAATTGAGTATAAATACGCTTCCACCGGCAATCCGAATGTATTCAATGCCTTCCGGTATTCATGAATCTGCGATGTGTAGCGTTCTTTCAATATTTCCGGTGTCACACGGCGGTCGGACTTGTAGTCGACCAGGATGATTTTATCCTCGAAGAAGACGGCAAGGTCGATGATTCCGTGCACCAGGATCCCGTCTTTTCGCACTGCGAACGGATATTCCTTGCGGATTTCCCCCTGACGGATCTCTTCAAACAACGGTTGTTCGAAGAACTTTCCGAGCTTCGCAATATCATCCTCCGACAATCCGAGACCCAGTTTCCTGAATCCGTCCGCAGAAGCATCGCCGAAATCAATTTTCTCCAATGCCAAGTGAAGCGCGCTTCCCCGGATTGCTGCGGAAGAACCCTTGCGGTCTTTGAGCGGCGGAAGATAATGATGTTCCGTGGAAGACGGCGTAAAGGTTTTTACCGGAATCTTCTCCCGGCTGTAGACTTCTCTGGATGCTCCGCGCAGAACCGTGCGGCGGATCTTGTCCCACTCCAATGCCTCCAGTTCCGCACGGGTATGATTCGTAACGGTATATAACGAAGGATCTTCAAACCGCAAAGCTTCCCTCAAAAGATTTCCGACCGTAAACATGCCCGCAGAATTACTTTCGAGATAGGACGAGGTAAAGGAAGCTTTCGCAGCCGGTGATTCATCTTTCATACCGAAGATCAGCAATTTCTTCTCCGGTCTGGTCCACGCTACGTACAACAGCCGGATCGCCTCTTCGGTATCCAGCGCGTGATGTTTATCGGAAATCATTTTCCATAATAAAGTCTTTGAACGGTTCCGGTACGGAAGTTCGGTATAGTTATACGCAAGACCCAGCTGTTCATCCGTGATTGCCGAACCTTTCTCGCCGTTTTTACCAGCCAGAATATCCGACATGCACAAGACAACCTTATATTGCAGGCCCTTGGACGCATGAATCGTTGTGATCCGCACCACGTCCGCTGACGAAGAGATGGATGTCGCGCTTCCTTGATCCTTCGACGCGTCAATATCAATTCTGTGCAGGAATCTCTCCAGGCTCAGGCAATCTTTTTCAGCCTCCATGACATATTCATAAAACCGGTCCAGATTGTCCCGCTGCTGGAGGGTAGTCTTCGTGTAATAAAAGTCTTTCAGGGAGAACACGGCTTTCACCAGGGCTCCCAATCCGTCCTTCCGGTAAAGATCCGAAAGATTCTCGTAATCTTTTATGATTGGGTTCTGTTCAGCTTTTAATACCTGATAATAACTTTCCTTCGCAATCCGCATCTTTCTCAGATACGCGAAATACTCATCATCCCTGCGGTAATACGCGGACGACAAGACGCCGAACATCGAAATCTCATCATCCGGATGATCGATCCACCGCAGCCACGATAACACCGCCGTCACCGCTTCATCGCTGTAATATCCGACCTTTGTTTCAAAGAAGTACGGGATTCCGGCCTGTTTCAGGCGGTTTTCCAGTACGGTTTTGTACGCATGCGTACGCACTAAAATGACATAGTCTTTCCAGTTCTTAAACGGTGATGTCTTACGCATCTCCAGGATCCGGTCCGTAATCAAACCCGCCAGATGATCTTTAAACACCGCGGTCTCATTCCGGCTGTAATCGGATCCTTCAATCAGGTGGATTTCCACCGGACTGTCATTCTCCTTCTGGAAATCCGTCCCGTAGGTCACCCGGTCATTTTCATCCGTGTACGTATCTTCATATCCGTCAATATTCATGATGTGCCTGAAGACGCGGTTGTTGAACTCAATGATGGTCGGCGTCGAACGGAAGTTCTTCTTGTAGCGCACCGTAAGGTTGGCTTCATTTTCATTCTGAATGTAGGAACGCATCAGCCCGGGCTTTGCCCCGCGGAACCGGTAAATCGACTGTTTGACATCCCCGATCCGGTAAACATTGTACGGATCCTTCCGGCAGATCAATCCCACCAGATCTTCCTGCAGGGCATTCGAGTCCTGGTACTCATCCACCAGGATATAATCATATTGTTTCCTCAACACTTCTGCCGAACCGTTGGACGGATCCCGCAGTATCTTCAATGCCCCGGCTCCCATATCCGAAAAGTCGATCACATTGTTTTCTTCTTTCAGCCTCGCGAATTCTTCCTCATATTGATTGACGCAATCCAAAAGGGCATACACCCGGTCTTTCGCCTTCGCGTTTTTCTTGATCAGTACGGCAGTTTCCCGGACATATTCCTTCAGGTCGCTGTAACGGGCATTGAACTTATCCCGGACTTTGTCATATTGCTTCTTTTCATCCGGATCCATGACACCTCTGGGCATCTGCGGTGTTTTCGGAAGATTTGCCTCTTCCGCCTCGAAATATTCCGCAGCACCCGCAAAGTCTCCTTTTTGGATCCTGTCTTCCAGTCCGTTTACCAAGACATACTCCTGCGCATAGTAATCCAGAAGCTTTGTCACTTCAAAACGTTCAAGGATTCCCGTGAGTTTCTTATAAAGATCCAACCATCCTTCGATAGTCAGTTCAATCCGCTTCTGAAGTTCATTCCGGAATTCTTCCGGCAGATCTTCCAAGGATTCCGCCGCGTAGAATGACCGGATATTTTTCTCCCAGACATCCGGATTACGGTAATTCGCACGCTTTGCGGCAATTCCCAACACCGTATCCGCCAGGGAAGACACATCGTTGCCGCTTTTGCCGGAGGTCATCACCAGTTCCAGGAATGCCCGCGACGGATGCGCCGCATTCTTCCTCATCACCAAGGATACCGCCTGCTGTTTGATTTCTTCCAGGGCACGGTCGGTAACCACGCGGGTAAAACGCACCGGGTCCCAACCCAGGACATACGAATAATTCTTTAAGATCTTTGCGCAGAACGAATCGATCGTACAGACATCTGCCGAAGGCAGAAGAGTCAGCTCCTTGCGGATCCGCTCCGTGTCACCTTCGTTGTCACGCAGAGCCTCTTCCAGCCTTGCGTGAAGACGCGTCTTCATTTCCTTGGCAGCCGCCTCAGTAAAGGTCATAGCCAGAATATTGCGCACCGACACGCCGTCTTTCGCAATCATGGTATATAAAAGTTCAATCAGCGCACCGGTCTTACCGGCTCCCGCTGACGCGGAGACAGTCACATTCTTCCCGGACTTGCGGGCATCGATGGACGCCTGTTGTTCGGGGCTCGGCTTGAATTTACTCATCGTCTTCCTCCGTTTCTTCCGGGTTACCGCGCTTGCGGCATATCGCGTCATAAACGCAGAACCGGCATCCGTCCTTATCCGGAGTTACGTCAATCTTCCCGGAGGAAATATCCGCGGAGATCGCATTCAGGACCTCTTTAAGTTCCATGGACATCCGGGAATACTTCGGGAAGTCCGGGTCTTCCTTGCGGGCTTTCTTGGTGGGATCCGCCTTAATGAAATCCGGCTGGATGAACTGATCCTGATCGGAATCCTCGAATTGCCATCCGTACAGTTTATTCTTGGACACGAAGGTGTTCCATTTTTCCTCATCGGACGCATCTTCGTCAAATTCCTTATCATACGGTGCCGCGTTCAGCATAAAATAATACATTCCGAACGGAATCTTCTTTTGAAGGCGCTTGTTTGCCAGCCACGCGTATACCATTAACTGAAGCTGGTTTCCGGCCTTAAATTCATCATAATTGAACCGATGATCGGAGCTCTTGTAGTCGATAATACGGTAATACGTGTCGGACTCATCGATCCGGTCAATTGTCCCCTTAAAATGAATCGGGTACGGTTCACTCGGGAAATCGCCTTCTACCTTTAATTCCTGCGCGGTATTACGGAACTTTCCGGTCTTTTCGAGTTCCACGGCCTGACGCAGGCGCAGCTTCAGGATTTCCTTTACGCTTTCGCGCACCATCCATAAACGTTCCCGGTCATCCGGATAGAAATTCATCATATCTTCAAATAAGCTGTCGGTGATTTTTTCCAGTTCTTCTTCTCCGCCCTCGAAATGATGGTTCCCAAGGGCTTCAAAAACGCTGTGACGCAATGTGCCCATGGCTGCCGCATCAATCGCCGGGTATCCTTTGAGCTCATTGATGCCGATGCCGGTCTTTAAGAAATAGGCATACGGACATCCGCGGTAAGTCTCCAGGGAACTGACCGAACCGCGCAGAACTCCGTTTGAGTCAATGAAAAGGTCTTTTCCGGTGCCTTCGGAAATCACATGTGCCGGATTGTAGGTATAGGAATCCGAATATTCTTCCCATTCTTCATATTCCTTGGAGGTCCTGCCGAACACGGAAGACGCGAACATGGACAGTTCCTTCCCCTTGCCGGCCAGATCGGAATACGCGTACGACACCACGATTCTTTCCGAACAATGCCCCAGACATTCTGCCTGCCGGTTTAAAACTTCCAAACGTTCTTCCAGCGACGGATATCCGGCGACTTTTTCAAGGTAGGTTTCATTGATCAATCCGTTATGTTCGGTCGAAGCCATGAATTCCCCTTCCGAAGCTCCGAGAATCATTGTCAGTTTCTTTCCCGGAAGAATATGGTTCGTATCGGTCACCGGGATTGTTTCATAATCCGGGACTTTCACCGGACGGAACGTCGCGGAAAACAGGCTCTTGTACAATTCCGCCGGAGCGTCTTCCCGGATCAAATCCGTAAGGTCTCCGTAGACAGACCTGATAGTTTCGATTTCGTATTCCGATAAGGACCTGTCAGAATTCATGCGTTCAATGAGCCGGTTCATAAAACGGAGTGCCTTGGTTTTGAAGTCTTCCCCGGATAAGATGTCTTCCAGAAGATCTCCGTTTTGGATCCGTTCCTTCTCAGCGCGCTCCTCCAGGATCACAACGGAATCTATCGCATTCCTGTCAAAGAATTTTGCCGGGTGATCTTTCACATGGGTCAGTTCCTGACGCAATACTTCCGGACCGAATCCGAAATATTCCAGATAATCCGCCAGGTAGTCGCAGGATTTCCCATACGGGTTTCTGCGCAGAAGCTGCACAAAATAATCTTTCTCCGGTTTTTCGCAATAAGTGAAATACGCCAGAAGAGTATCGGCGAATAACGAAGTATCAATCCCCGCCAAAAGTTCATGCGGAATCTGATATTCCCGGAAAATGCGCGTAAGATCTTTTGCGTATTCCGGCGTGGAAATGATGACCTGGATATCTGACGGGTCATATTCATTTTGGTGCTGCACGAGGAATCTGGCCGCTGCGTCGATTTCTTTTTGACGCGTGGATGCCTTGCGGAACAGTACTTCCGGCAAAGACACGGAAGGAAGATGTTTTACTTTCGCGCCGAGGGATTTCCATTCGTTCATTCCCCGGAGTTCTTCGTATGATTCATAATAACCGTCCATCACCGTATAGTTTCCCGCGTCCTGTTTCTTTATCAGGTATTCTTCGCGGTCTTTGCGGTACGGAAGTTCCAGCCCGTCGATTCCTTTAAGAATCTGTTTCAGTTCTTTTTCGGCATCCGCGTCTTCCGGAAGGTCTTCCATAGAGATTCCATAGCGGATGCATTCCCGGTAAAACTCATGAACCGGTTTGACAAATGCCGGAAACGCAAGAGCCTTTTCGAGCACCGGATACTCCTTCGCATGTGCCTTAACGTACATAAAAACCCGCGCAAAAGCTGTAGTTTCGCTGATGCGGGCAGGATCGGACGACACCGAAAGACCGTTCATATTCTCAATGACGGTTCCGAATAATGCGTCCGTTTCATTTTCATCCAACAGATAATCCCAGACTGCATTCTGAAGATACGCCGGGACCAAATACTTTTTTTCGAGTTTCATATCCCTATTATAGTAGATAATCCGCAGGTTTGCCCGTTTCTTGAAGATGTTTTGCGCACCAAAAAATCCCGCCGGACGGGATTCAAAGGCACCGGGCTCTATCCGATCAGAATCATGCCGAAGGCAATCAGGAATTCCGCGAGAAGATATGTCAGCATTACCGTAAAGTGTTTGCGGAAAACCATATTTTTATTGTCATGATAGCGCACTAAGAACAAAGTGCAGTCCGAAGCAAAGAACAGCACGGCGCCGGCAAACGCGACTGCAGCGCCGGTATTTTTCAGGCTCATCAGCTGTAACAGCGCGAACAGATTCATCGCAGAATTCGTAAACAGGTACATGCTCATCGGAACCACCATGGATTTCGGCGTATTCGCTTTTACCGAGTTCATGACCCAAACCGAAATTCCGATATAAACAAGACCCGCGAGAAGGATCAGAATCCATACCGCGGAAGGAAGATGAATCCGGCGCACATACACGGCTATAAACAGGATATGGGAGATTAAGAAACTGATGCCTCCCATCGTAAACCATTTGTGTCCCTTCGGAATCAAAAGAACATCCCCAAGCCAGCTCGTGAATAACGCGAGCACCAGAGTGATATGAACATGCGAAGCGGTTGTCACATAGTACAGCAAAAGAAACAGCAGTAAAAACGGCTTTGTGCGTGCCCGCCATTTCGGTTCATGAATCCAGCTGTAGTAAAGATGGATTGCGCTGAATACGGCAAAAAGTCCCAGAAATATATAATTCATACGGTTTGTTTCCTTAATTATTATTATACATGGAAACTTCACAAAGCATTGTAAAAAGCGCATTAAAAAAAGAACCTTTCGCAAGGTTCTTCCGTGTTAATGCAGTAATTCCTTTATGGTTTTCTCGTAGGGGGTTCCCTTGAGGTTTTCTTTGGCGCGGTTTAACCAGAGATCGGCGTTTTTCCGGTCTTTCTGATAGTGATACTGCAGTCCGAGAAGATATTGCAGCATCCCCAGCTGGGACTTATTCTGAGGACGTTCAAGTTCTTCTTTGCGCTCTTCCAGTTCCTTCAGAACAACATCAATATCTTCGGATTTCTTTTCCATCAAAATCCGGAACAGCATGTGCATTTCTTCCTTTTCTTTATCCTCGGAGCATTCATCAAGGTTCTCCAGAAGTTTCGCGGCCATTTCCTTATTTTCTTCTCCGAGATAGTAGAAGTAAACATTGCTGCAGACCTTATACAGCTGGCCCTTGTTGAGTTTCATCGCGAGAAGACGGTTGGTCTGTTCCTCAATCTTTTTCTTGTTATCCCGCGACATATACAGGCGCAGAAGATTCCAGTTGCGGTCGAATTCCCCCAATAGCCAGCCGTACAGTTTTCCGTTAATAATTTTAAGAGCCTTTTCGTCTTCGCCCTTTTTCACATGATTTAAGAATTTACTCCAAAGATAGGTGCGCATAAACCACGGAATCATTCCGCCGATTACCGCAACGATCAATAATGCAATCAAGAAATTTTTCGTCATATCGTCACCTTCCGGTAATCCCTATTGTACTGTAACCGCCGGAAAAATGGTAGAAGTCATTTAAATTATGATTTCTCACGGGAATGATTCCTGCAGGACGTATGTAATCATTTTCAGGGGAATTTCATAATCTGCGCTTTTATATGACTCTTCCCCGTTCTGCCACATTTGTAAAAGAAC
>CACYEP010000002.1 GCA_902773425.1 uncultured Erysipelotrichaceae bacterium
TCTGATTTGCGGAACAGGTGTAGGAATCAGCCTGGCTGCCAACAAGGTTCACGGAATCCGGGCATGTGTGTGCAGCGATCCGACGACTGCGAGATTATCCCGCCAGCACAACAATACCAACATCATCGCGTTCGGTGCGCGCATTATCGGTATGGAGACCGCGAAGCACATCCTGGATGAATGGATCAATGCGGAATACGCGGGAAGCGAGCGCCATCACCGCCGGGTGGACATGATCACGGAGATCGAGGAAACCCAGCACTTAAAAGCTGCGGAAGAATAATTGCGCGGGGCATCGCAGGATGCCCTTTTTTTGAAGAATGTGGAAAAAGAAAAGTGAATCCGATATCATATTAACGTGCGAAAAATTAAAACGTCGGTAACAGTCACACATACATTGATGTTATTATTCGCGGCGATGCTGTGGGGCTTTTCTTTTGTTGCCCAGGCCATCGGCGCCGACTACATGGACCCGTATTCCTTCTCGTGCTTCCGCAGTTGGATTACGGTCATTGCGCTGTTACCGGTCATTGTCATCTCCGACGCGTTCATGAAGGCACATTACGGAATGACCCAGAAACCCAAAAACAAGGCGGAAAGGGACCATCTGATCCGCGGCGGAATCATTGCGGGAGTCTTCGTGTTCCTTCTTTCCCTGTTCCAGCAGATCGGAATTGCGTATGTTCCGACGGCAAAGGCAGGATTCATGACCGCCATGTACATCATCTTGGTTCCGGTATCTTCCGTTTTGTTCGGGAAGAAACTGCGTCCCATTATCCTCGGATGCGTTGCGCTGTCCTTTGCGGGGCTGTATCTTTTGACAAATCCGGCCGGAGGAGGGTTCGGATTCGGGGAATGGATGATGATCCTGGCGACAGTTTCCGCTACCGCGCAGATTCTTGCGATTGATCACTATTGTCAAAATGTTGACGGCGTAAGGCTGTCGTTCTTACAGTTTTTGACGATGGCGGTATTATCGACCGTGCTGATGCTCATTGCGGGAAATCCGACATGGGAGTCGATACGGCTTGCGCTTCCCGCACTGCTGTATACTGCCGTTGTATCCGGAGGCATCGCGTATACACTTCAGATTATCGGACAGAGAAATCTGGATCCGACGATTGCTTCGCTATCCATGTGCATGGAGTCGGTATTCAGTGCCATCGGAGGATGGATCTTCTTGCATCAGAATCTTTCTTCCCGTGAATGGGCGGGATGCGCGATTATGTTTGCGGCCATAGTCTTGGCAAATTTACCTTTAGGAAAACATGAAACACATTAGAAAATCTCTTACAGTACTGCTGCTGGTTCTGTCCGTGCTGCTTGCGGGCATTGTTTCGCGCGCAGAAACGGTATATGCCCTGCCGGAAGGACCGGATTTGATGTCACAGTTCGCAATCCTGCAGGATCCGGATACCGGGCAGGTGTTATACGAAGAAAACGCGGATCAGCGTATGTATCCGGCTTCCATGACAAAGGTCATGACCGGTATTCTGGCGATTGAAAACCTGAAAGATCTGGATGAGGAGGTCACGATTTCCCAGGAAATGTTATATGATCTGATCTCCAGGAATGCCTCTGTGGCAGGGTATACGCCGGGTATGAAAGCTACCGTACGGGATCTTTTGTACGCATTATTGCTGCCTTCGGGAGCCGATGCGGCCAATGCTCTTGCCATCAAGACCGCAGGCACTCTTCCGAAGTTTGCGGAAATGATGAATGCGAAAGCCGCGGAGATCGGAATGGATCATTCGCACTTTGAAAATGCGCACGGATTGCACGAGGACAGCCATTACACCACGGCCAGGGATTTCCTCAAATTGATGAATTACGCGCGGCAGAACGAATTATTCTGCGAAATTCTGGCAACTGAATCCTATCAGGGAAAACTCAAGGAGTTCAAGTCGATTGCCTGGTCGCAGATCGGCCCGGGCTATGTGGATTTCCCCGGATTCCAGGGCGGAAAGACCGGATTTACGGGATATGCGGGACTCTGTTTTGCGTTTTTTGCGGAGAAAGACGGAATGAAACTGACCGGGGTTATTGCGGGATGTCCCGGAGAATATGAGACCTACAATCACCTGCGGACGGCAGGCAAACTGGCAGCCTGGGGATTTGACAATTACCGGCGTTATAAGGCACCGGAAGAACCGATGCTGATCGGAACGGTTCATGTTGAACATAGATTTGAAGAAGAAGATATTCCGGTCTACGCGAAGTTTGAATTTGAAAACGATATCCTGAAAGGAAATGATCCTGCGGTGGCGGTGCAGCTTCCGAATCACATTCAAAGCACCAATTCTGCACAGAATATCACCGTCTATGCGCGCCTTATGAGCGGGGATGAGGTGCTGGAAGTCAGGGAAGTCACCGTAACCGTTCCGCGGGAACCGAACTTCTTTGTGCGCTTTTTCCGCACCTTCGGAAAACCGCTGGGGATTCTTGCAGGCGTGCTGGTGATTGCGGCGGCAGTCTTGATCATGCGGAAGAAATTTTACAGAAGAAGGCGTTTGTAAAGAGTGATATTGCGCAGCCCGAAAAGCATGTTATGATGTAGACACATGAGGGAGTAACAGGCGAGAGATCGCGGCAGTTCGTCAGCACGTACATGTACCGGACTGCATGAAATTGTGAGACTCAAGTACGGAGGATTCCGTGCTTGGAAACACAGAAGCCGGCACGGAAGATCCGTGCCGGTGCTTTTTAGTGAAAGGGCCCTCACGAAAGCCGGCAGTTCATCAAAGAAAGGGGAAAAACAATGAAAGAACTGTTACAGGCAATGAATTGGAATTGGGTTTTGATCCCGGTGATTGCGATCCTGGTGATCCTTCTTCTGGCGAAGGGTTATGTGAAAGCTTCTCCGGATGTTGCGGTGATTATTTCGGGACTGAAAAAAACACCGAGAGTATTGATCGGACGGGCAGGGTTCATGGTGCCGTTCCTGGAAAAAGTTGATTACCTGCATTTGGGACAGATCAGCGTGGACATCAAAACGGATTCCTACATTCCGACCAATGATTTTATCAATGTGAAGGTTGACGCGATTGCGAAAGTCCGGATTGACTCCAGCCCGGAAGGGATGCTGAAGGCAGAACGGAACTTCTTAAACAAGGAGCCGCAGATGATTGCGCTGGACTTACAGGACTCCTTACAGGGTAATATGCGTGAAATCATCGGCACTTTGGATCTGAAGACCATCAACACCGACCGTGATTCCTTCTCGGATCAGGTCATGGCAAAAGCTTCCAAGGATATGGAAAAACTCGGAATTGAGATCTTATCCTGCAATATCCAGAACGTTACCGATGAAAACGGGCTGATCAACGATCTGGGTATGGATAATACTTCCAAGATCAAGAAGGACGCGGCGATTGCGAAAGCCGAAGCAGACAGAGACGTGGCGATTGCGAAGGCGGACGCGGACAAGGCAGCCAATGATGCAAGAGTAGCGGCGGCAACCGTTATCGCGCAGAAAAATACGGAACTGTCGATCCGTCAGTCGGAACTCAAGAGCAAAGCGGATGTCGCAAAGGCAGAAGCGGATGCGGCATACGAAATCCAGAATCAGGAACAGCAGAAAGTAATTCAGACCGCCACGGTCAATGCGATGATTGCGAAAGCAGAACGTCAGGCTGAATTAAAGCAGAAGGAAGTCATGGTCCGCGAACAGGAACTGGCTGCGGCAGTACGCAAGAAAGCGGATGCGGAAAAGTATGCGGTGGAAAAAGCAGCGGAAGCAGCGTTGGTAAAACAGCAGAGAGAAGCGGAAGCATTACAGTATGCGGCAGAACGCAGCGCTGCGGCAATCCGCGCAAAATATGAAGCAGAAGCTGCAGGTATCGCGGCAAAAGGCAAGGCAGAAGCAGAAGCAACCCGTCTCAAAGGCCTGGCAGAAGCGGAAGCTATGGAAAAGAAAGCCGAGGCCTACAAGAAATACAACGGTGCGGCGATGGCCGAAATGATGATCAAGATCATGCCGCAAATGGCTGCGGAAATTGCGAAGCCGTTAGGCCAGATCGATAAGATCAATATCTACGGCACAAGCGCGAACGGTGACGCGGGAGCTTCCCAGATCTCCGGAAATCTTCCGATCGTGATGAAACAGGTGTTCGATACGATGTCGGAGGCGACCGGTGTGGATTTGACCGAAATCATGCGTGCCGGAACCTACGATGCGAAGGTAAACAGAAATATTCACCTGGACGGCGAACTGAACAAGAATACCGCGAAGGCTGAATAATTCTTCAAAACAGGGATCAAAAAATCTCCCGCTGTAAAAGGCGGGAGTTTTTATGCGTGTGACTTCTGTACTGCCGGCTGATAAGCTGCGGTTCCGGTCGCGTTCACATTGTTTTTGTCAAAATCAATCATGAGTGTCCGGATTATTGAGATGCGTATTTCTTCAAATAAACCGCGTTTTCCGTAAATATCGGTCTTCTTGACCGTAAATGTTTTTTCAAAGTACTCCGGTCCGACTTCATAACTGAACAGGGCGTCTTCACCGTCTTCTGCCGTCAATATGTATCCTGCGGTAATGCGGTCATCAGCCGCGTAACTGTTTTCAGGCATTTTGACAGTCAGACTGTCCTTATCCTGACTTGCAGATACGCTCATTGTCTTATCAAGCACATAAACGGTATATTCTTTGTTTTTTAAAAAAAACGAAGCAAAACACTGCATTTTTGAGGTAGAATTGGAATTTCTTGACTTAGAATTGTCAACTGACAGCATCCAAACTGACATATTTTTTTCATGAATTTTGTGAAAAATGTGTCACACTGCGAAATCGGTGTTATAATGAGAGCGCTTACAGGCGATGGGAGGAAATCATAAGAATGAAAAAATTAATGCTTGTTTTGCTTAGCCTTTTACTTGTTTTAAGTATGGCTGCCTGCGGCAAGGGCGGTAATGAACCGCAGCCGGCAGGCGATCAGTCTGAAGTTCAGAAGATCATTGCGGAAGCGCAGGGAATGACATTGGAAGAACTTGCGAAGAAAGCAATCGAAGAATCGAACGGAAAGACTTTCTACGGTGTCGGTAACTCGAGCCGCGGTAAATCTGCTTTACCGAAGTTCATTGAGTATCTTCAGAGCATCGATCCGAACTACAACATGACATTCGAATGGCAGCAGCCGAAGAACAACAAGATCTTCGATCAGCTGACCGCAGACGGATTAAAAGATACCGGTACATTCGCAATGACCTTAATTCAGGACGGCAACCAGATTGAATCCAAGATGGTTAAGACCGGTGTCCTGGATACCTTCATCCCGAAGGAATGGGCAGAAGCGAACGGAACAACTCCGGACAAATACGAAGGTTACTTAGCGTTACAGACCCTGAACAAAGTGTTCGAATACAACTGCACAGGATCCAAGACCTATGACAACTGCTGGGACTTCGTAGCAGAAGGTGAACATGGCTTATTCATGGACATCGACTCCGAAATCGTCGGCAAGAACTTCTTATATATGCTGACACAGGACAAATACGCAGGTTATCTGAAGGAAGCTTACGAAAAACTGTCCGCGGATGAAAAGAAATATTTCGAACCGGTCATCGCGCAGATGGAAAACGAAGCGAAAGACCTCGGCTTAGGCGAAAACGGCAAATATGCGTTAGCCTGGATCAAGCTTTGGGTTGAAAGCTATTCCGAACAGACCGATGACGGCCCGATCTGCAACATCCTGGTTGACAAGTCTGCGACCGATCAGTTCGGCTTGCTGGTTTACTCCAAGCTGCGTTCTGTTGAAGAATCCGACTCCGTATCCCTCAACAACATCAAAGTTGCGGCATACCAGGACGGTTATGAAGGAATCGGCGGTTATGCGTATTGCCATTACTTATTTGTAACGGATAATTCCCCGCTGCCGTGGACTGCCTGCGCATTCATCGCTTACATGGTTGAAACCGTTGACGGCTTCTCCGCATGGGGCAAGGATATGGGCGGTTACTCCTCCAACCCGAAGGTATTGGCGGATAACGAAGAGAAGTATCATCATTCCACCGGCGGTTATGTCGACGGCGTAAACACTTACGACGCGAAGAACGACCGCGGTTATGAATGGTGGATCAACAACGGTAAGCTGGTTGTTGAAGATCCGAAGTACTGCGCGCAGGTTGCGTTCACAGTAGGTTCCTGGATCGAAATGCTGACAAAATACGGCAAATAAATCAACACATCAGTTTTGACGGATGGAAGATAGTGCCCTTATGCAGGAAGCCTGTCGTAAGGGCACTTTCTGAATGAAACGAAAAGGAGTCATTATGGAAAATAAAAAAATGAAAATCCTATGGAATAACGTAAAGACCTTCTTCTCGAAACCGTACAATGTGATTTTGGTCCTCACGGGGATCTTAGTGACGTTCACGACCGTTGCGCCGATTATCGCAATCATTGAAGATACATTCAAGATCCACCCCGGAACGATTGACGCGTATCTGACAGGAAAGAGTTCCGGTTACAGTGTTGTCAACTATATCGACCTGTTCACCAGCAGCATGGCCAAAAACAACCTTTGGAATCCGCTGCTGAATACCGTGATCCTGGCAATCGGCACCTGCGTGATCGCCATTGTGTTCGGCGGGCTGTTCGCATATCTGATTACCCGTACGAATATGGCGTTCCGGAAGTATCTGAGTTCCATCTTCATTTTCCCTTACATCATGCCGCAATGGACTCTGGCAGTTGTATGGCAGAACTTATTTAACTCCAATGCGGTGACCGGGACTTCCAACGGATTGTTCGCTTCGGCATTAGGCATCAATATGCCGCTGTGGTGGTGCAAGGGATTATTCCCGTCGATTTTGATTCTGGGATTACACTATGCGCCGTTTGCGTACATC
This sequence comes from uncultured Erysipelotrichaceae bacterium, assembly GCA_902773425.1. Classification (GTDB taxonomy): domain Bacteria; phylum Bacillota_I; class Bacilli_A; order Erysipelotrichales; family Erysipelotrichaceae; genus RUG11872. The sequence continues at coordinate 6,847 of CACYEP010000002.1, forward strand.
TTAATCGGTGGTATCTTCAAGAACATGGACGCAAACCTTGAAGAGGCAGCGACCATTCTGGATACTCCTCCGCACAAGATTTTGACGAGGATTACTCTGCCGATGATCAAACCGGCAATCCTTTCTACGATCTTGTTGGTATGCGGAAGCGCCATCGGTTCTTATCCGGTGCCGCATTATTTAGGACTCACCACGCTGGCGACCAAATATGTTTCGATGAATGATAAGTATGCCGGTGAGGCAAGTATTCTGGCAATCATCATGATGCTGTTCGGTGTGGCGATCATGTTCTTAAATCAGATGTCGTTACATTCCCGCAAGAACTACACGACGGTTACCGGGAAGTCCGGACAGATCTCCAAAGTCAATCTGGGAAGAGTCGGCAAGTATGCGATCGCGATCGTTCTTGTAATCATTACGTTCTTTACATCGATATTCCCGATTATCTCGTTCGCGTTTGAAACGTTCTTACCGAACCCGGGAGATTATTCCTTCCTTTATACGCACAACATCAACAACCTGACAACCAAATGGTGGCTGACATCGGAGAACATCACGGAAAGCGGCATGTACGGACAGACCGGTATTCTCTACAACAAGACGATTTGGTCAGCGTTCAAAGGCACCATCCTCGTTGCGGTGTGCTGCTGCTTATTTGCGGGAACCATCGGAACCATGATCGGTTATGCAGTCTCCAAGAACCGCCGCGGAAAGCTCGCCGGGTATGTCAACTCCATGGCATTCTTACCGTATCTGATGCCTTCGGTGGCGGTAGGCGTTGCGTACTTCATCCTGTTCTCGGGAGATAAGATCAACTTATTCAACACATACACCGCACTGATTATCGTCGGTACGGTCAAGTATATTCCGTTCGCTTCGCGAAGCGCCTTAAACTCGATGCTGCAGCTTTCGGGAGAAATTGAAGAGTCCGCGATCATCCAGGATGTTCCTTGGATCAAGCGGATGACCCGGATCATTATTCCGATTCAAAAGTCATCCATCATCAGCGGATACCTTCTTCCGTTTATGACCTGCTTGCGTGAATTGAGTTTGTTCATGCTTCTGTGCACGCAGGGATTCATCTTATCCACGACCTTGGATTACTTCGATGAAATGGGACTCTACGCGTTCTCCAGCGGTATTAACCTGATCCTGATTATTACGATTCTGGTCAGCAACGCCGTGGTGAACAAAGTAACGGGCGCAAGCCTTGATGAAGGAATTGGAGGATAAAACATGCCTAAAATCACATTAGAAAATATTACGAAACGCTGGGATAAATTCTATGCGGTAGATAATCTGAATCTGGTAATTGAAGACAATGCGTTCGTTACTCTGTTGGGTCCTTCCGGATGCGGCAAAACTACAACGCTGCGAATGATTGCCGGATTGGAAACACCGACCAGCGGAAAGATCACAATCGGTGACCGCGTGGTGTACGATTCCGCGGAAGGTATCAATATTCCGGCGAATAAGCGTAAGGTCGGATTTCTGTTCCAGAACTATGCGCTGTGGCCGAATATGACGGTTTATGAGAATATTTCTTTCGGTTTGACCAACGTGAAGGAAGAGATGGACGAAATCGCGTTTGACGCGCGTACGAAGAATTCCCTGATCAAGATCCTGAAACGTCCGAAAGAGGTCGTAAAGATCGTCAGGGAATGTTACGACAAGAAGGGCAAAATCGATGAGAAGAAGCTGAAAATCAAGCTGATTGACCGGTTTGAAATCTCCGAGTTCACCGCGAAGGAACTGATGGGATACAAGCTTCACGAAGCGAATGATCCGGATGCGGCAGCTTCGGCGAAGACAGAAGAACTGAAGAAGGATATTGAAAAAATCCGCGCGAAGTATGCGCAAAACGGAATCACGCTGGATGAGAACTTCGTTTGCGTGAAAGACGGAAAACCGGTCCGCAAGGTGCGTAAGCTCAGCAAGGAAGAAATCGATCTGAGCGTGCGCAGAGTATCCAGAATCGTTAAGATCGGCATGTTCATGGACCGTTATCCGGCGGAACTGTCCGGCGGTCAGCAGCAGCGTGTCGCGATCGCAAGAACCCTGGCGCCGGAACCTTCGGTATTGTTCATGGACGAACCGTTATCCAACCTGGACGCGAAACTGCGTTTGGAAATGAGATCGGAATTACAGAGACTTCACCTGGAAACCGGGAGCACTTTCGTGTATGTTACCCATGACCAGATGGAAGCTATGACGCTGGCTACCAAGATCTGCCTGATTGATAACGGTGTGCTCCAGCAATACGACGCTCCGCTGACGGTCTACAATACTCCGAACAACTTATTTGTTGCGGACTTCGTAGGTAACCCGTCCATCAACTTCATGAATGCGAAGGGAAGCCAGAACGCTGACGGAACAATCTCCCTGAAGATCTTCGAAGATAAAGACGTCCTTTATACCCCGGCAAAGGCGCTGGACTTGAAGGACTGGTTTGCGGAAGAAAAGAAACTCGATGCAGCTATCGCAGAAGAAAAGGCTCAGAAGGCCCAAAAGAAGGGTTATGTCGAAAAAGGCAACAAGGATACCGTATTCAAGTATCATGTGGCCATGATCGATGAACCGGAAGACTACGGCGATGAAGTCGAATTCACAGACCATGACTTCGTATTGGGCGTTCGTCCGGAATTCGTGGACATCGGAAAAGGCGGATTGGAAGGGGAAATCTATTCCTCCATGCCTACCGGTATGGAAACAACCGTACGCGCAGCAGTAGGGAACTACATTCTGACCGGTGTTATGTTCGGCGGTGTAGTCTACAAGCTGGGTGATCCGACCACGGTATCCTTCCACGGCAAACAGGTCATCCTGTTCTCCAGAAGAACCGGAAGATTTATTTCCCTGGGTAAACTTGAGATTCCTGAAAAAGAATAATCATCAGCTCCCGTTCTCCGGGAGCTTTTTTCATGCCGTTCATGATAAAATAAATAACAGTGAGGAATAACTATGAAAATATTGGTGATAGATGCCCAGGGAGGCGGGCTCGGAAAACAATTGGTTGCTGCTTTGAAGAAAAGCCTTCCGGAAGATGAAATCATTGCGGCCGGCACAAACAGTATTGCGTCCAGCGCTATGCTGAAGGCCGGCGCGAAATATGCGGCTACCGGCGAAAACGCAATCATCGTAAATGCCCGTAAGGCAGATGTAATTGTAGGCCCGGTAGGAATTGTCATTGCGGATTCACTGTACGGTGAAATCACGCCGAAGATGGCCGCAGCCATCGGACAAAGTGATGCAGTGCGCATTCTGATTCCGTTTAACCGCTGCGAGAATGTGATCGTCGGGATCCAGGACCTCAGTGTTTCGCACTTGATTGAAAATGCTGTAGAGGAAGCGGTTAAACTGCACAAATAGTTTATCTTTACATACCGCAAAGAAATTTTTATAATTATTTTACAGACATGAAGTCTGTAAGCCGGGCAGAAGCCCGGGAACGTTGTATTCAATAACTTGTAATTATGTCATGAAGGCATTTATTTCTCAGAAGGGAAACAAATGCCTTTTATATTATCAGGGAGGATCAAATATGGCATGTTTTTTAGTACCGGCAGCGGAAGCTGCAATTACGGAAGTCGTAAAGCGCGTTGAAGAGAGCAAGGAAACCGAACATCATCACGAAGATGCGGATACCGCGAAGGTTTCCCTTTCGACCAAACTCAGCTGGCTTACGAAAATGTTGTGGGGCGGAGCTTTCTTATTAATGTTTGAACATGTATGGCATGGGGAAGTTGTTCCGTGGTTCCCGTTTTTGACCGCTATGGGAAACGCGGAAGACACAGCGGAAATGCTGCATGAAATGTCGACGGTCGGTGTCACGATGGCAGTGATCATTACCGTTGTATGGGTCGGCATGGTGCTGGTCTCCAACCGCATGGAAAAAGAAAACCGCGCAGCGGAAAAGGTCAGCGCATAGTATGACATTATTGATTACGGTATTGGCGGCGGTTGTATCTACCGTTATCTGGTATACAAAGGAATCCGCAAGACGCCATAAAGTCGGAATGTTATGCTGGATGTTCTGGGGAGCTTCTTTGATGTGGCTCGGAGATGCGATTTTCGGATTTATGGAAGACGGCGCAGAATTCTTCACACCGGCGCTTGAAGATCTGATCAATGATTCGTATCTCGGTCTCAGCGTTGTAGGTCTGGCATTGGTTGTCTGGGTGATCGTTTTGCTTATTAAAGATCCGGACGGAGTAGTTCACGCCGCATTAAAAAAAGACGCAGAGAAAGCACATAACGCATAAGAAAATGCCGGGCTGCATCACGCATGCTCCGGCATTTTTTTATTCGATTTTTTCTTTCGCGGCAGCGTCTTTCTTTTCCTGTTTCAATTCCCAATGGACCAGGATCGACATTAATGCGCGAAGTCCGAACACAGCTGCCAGGATCTGTAACTCTCCCCAGGAATCCGCAATGGCGGTTTTTAATACTTCCGCACCCATCTTGAATTCCAAGGCCAGGGAGATTCCCTCTCCGAGTTCGATGGAAACGTCATCTTCATGGCGCAGCCAGCTGATAAACGCCTTGATCGCATAATAGATCAGGATGCCGGCGCCGATTAATTCAAGGATCGTCGCAAACGGCTGGATGATGTATTCTTTACAGGTCTCTAAAAAATTGATGACAGCTTCCATATAAGATTCCTTCTTTTCTTTCCTAATGATAGAAGTTTTTTTCGGAATTCACAAGTATAATATATCCGTCGGAGAATTGGACATGATGAAACTGCATGATTTATACAGCGGGTTTGAAGTAATACGGATCCGCGAATTAAAAGAAAACACGGTGCTCTATGAATTGGAGCACAAAAAGACCGGCGCAGGCGTGTGCTGGCTTCAGACAAAAGACCGCAATAAGACATTTTCCGTTTCGTTTCAGACGGTTCCGTTTGATGATACGGGAGTCTTCCATATACTGGAACATTCGGTATTGAACGGTTCGGAAAAGTTCCCGGTCAAGGATCCTTTTGTGGAATTGATGAAGGGGTCCCTTCAGACCTTCTTAAACGCTATCACCTTTCCGGATAAGACGGTTTACCCGTTTTCAAGCCGCAATGAGAAAGACTTCATGAATCTTCTGGAAGTCTACATGGACGCGGTGTTCTGCCCGCGTATTTATACCGAACCCAGAATTTTTGAAAAAGAAGGCTGGCATTATGAATTTGAGAACGCGGAAGAAGTTCCGGAATATAACGGGGTCGTATTCAATGAAATGAAGGGTGCGTTTTCTTCGGTGGATGAAACAATCGGAGATGAAATGAACCGTCTTCTGTTTCCGGACGGACCTTACCGGTTTGTGTCGGGAGGGGATCCGGCGAAGATTCCGGATCTGACCTACGAAAAATTCCTGGAGACACACCGGAAGTTTTATCATCCGTCCAATGCCAAAATCTATATGGAAGGTGATTTGGACGCGGAAAACGTGCTGGAGTATATCGACCGGGAGTATTTTTCACGGTATGAAAAAGAAGAAATCTGCTGGAGCACGGAATCAAAAGATGACCGGATTATTCCGTTCTCGCGCGTTGAACATCCGCTGAATGAAGACGAAGATCCTAAATCAAACGCGTATCTGGCATTCGGAAAGAAAATCGGAACGTACGATGAAATTCTGAAGATTTATGCGCTGACTCTGGCATCGGCGTCCATGGTCGAATCCAATGACGCCCCGCTTATGAAGATGATTCTGGAAAACGGACTGGGCAAGGATGCGGAATTTCAGGTTGTGGATGAGATCCGGGAACCGTATCTGATGGCTGTGATCCGCAACATGGATCCCTCCAAGTTTGATGAAGCCAAAGAAAAGTTCTTCGGTCTGATGAAAGAAATAGCCGAGAAGGGACTTCCGCGGGAAAAGATCCGTTCGATGATCGACCGGCTGGAATTCCGCAGCCGGGAAGTCAAAGAACCGGCCGGACTGATCCATGCGAGAGGTGTGCTTCGCTCGTGGTTATACGGCGGAGATCCGGCATTGTATCTGTCTTCGGGGAATCTGTTTGACAGTCTGCGCGAAAAGCTGGAGGAAGGATATTTTGAAAAATGTCTCGGGGAGTGTTTCGAAGATCCTTCTTCGGTTTCCGTGGCGGAAACGGTTTCGTCGTTTACCCGGGAAAAAGAGATTGCGGATGCCGAAAAGGAACGTCTTTTGAAGGAATTCGGCGCGATGAGCCGCAGGGAACGGGAAGATTACGTGCGGAAGAATGCGGAGCTGGCGGAGTTTACGGACCGCCGGGATACACCGGAAGATCTGGCAAAATTACCGCATCTGACCCGGGAAGATATATCCCCGGAACCGTTATACTATCCGGCGGAAGAGACTTCGTATGAAGGTGTTCCGGTACGTTTATATGCGGAAGAATCCGAGGATATCCGCTATGTGAATTTCTATTTCGATATGACCGGCTTAAAGACGGAAGATCTGGCATACCTTGCGGTCATGCGGGGCCTGTACGGAAATCTTCCGACCAAGAATCATGATGTAACGGAACTGCGCGGATTGATTCAAAGGTTGACCGGCTCCTTCAGCACCGGCACGGTTGTCTCGGGGATGGACGGCAATCCGGGAAAGACCAAGATCCGTCTTCAGGTCTCTTTCAGTTCATTATTCCGGAATGAAGCAAAAGCCGAAGAATTATTATATGAGATCCTGAAGGATACGGTCTGGGATAAGGAAATAATCCGCACGAGACTGGATCAGTTGGCGGAAAACTATAAAATCGGTCTGACAGAGAGCGGGGATGCGTTTGCGGCATCCCGGATCGCAGCATCTTCTTCCTCGGGGGGAAGAGCCAACGAAGAACTTCAGGGATTGTCTTTTTACCGCCGGCTTACAGGTTTTTTGAAAGACTATGACCGGTTCTATGAGGAACTGCTGAAGTTTACGGAGCGGGTGAAGTCGGAGTTCTTTGTCCGGCAGGGATTGTCGGTCAGTGCCTCGGGAAAAGAGGTTCCGGCTATGGTGAAGACTTTCGTGAACCGGTTCCCGGAGGGCAGATTTCCTCCGGAATACACCTGTTATCCGCTTCTGGATTTACAGGCTGAAGGTTTGCGGATTTCTTCGGGAGTATCCTACCTGGCGGCCGGAGGAAATCTCAAATCCGCAGGCTTTGAATACCGTGCGTCCTATCAGGTGTGCGCCCAGATTTTGTCGCTGGGATACCTTTGGAACCGTATCCGTGATGTGGGCGGAGCGTACGGAACCGGATGTTCCCTCAGTTCTTCAGGCAATCTTGTCGTGTGGACGTACCGTGATCCGGACCCGGGGAATTCCTACCGCGAGGCATTGAGTTCCGGTAAGTTTCTTTCGGAATGGGACGAGGAAATTCTTCCGTATATCATCGGATCGATTGCGAACACGGAACCGGTTCTGAGTCCGCCGCAGAAAATTGTTCTGTCGGATTATCAGGCATTTGAGAACACAACGTATGACAAACTGAAGGAAGAACGGGTCCGTCTTTTGAACACATCGGCGGAAGATGTCCGTAAATTTGCGGAAATCATGCAAAAAGTCCTGGCCATGGGGAAAATCTCTGTATTCGGACCGCAGGATGCGTTTATTCCTTTCGAAGAACAGGCTATAATGATACAAACGCTGGGCGGTGAGAAAATATGACAGTCGTATGGCTGATTGGAATTGCGGGAGTATTGGTTCTGATGTATGTAGATGCCGCAAAGATGCGCTGGTGCGTAATTTTCGGCGCGGGAATCCTGGCGGGGTTCCTGTTGTCCTTGGTGCGTGTGAATGTGCTGTTCCAATTGATTTGTTTCGCCGTCTGCACGCTGGCAGCGTTCTTACTGTTCCGCCATACCGAAAATCCTTTGGCGTTTGAACCGGTGAAGGAAAGCCCGGGAAAGAAAATGGTCGGACAGCTCGGTCTGGTTGAAAAAGAAATCGGGCGCAAAGATGCCGGCACCGTATCGGTGTTAAAGAATACCTGGAAGGCGAAAGATATCCGGAAGGAAGGCATTCCGGCCGGTGAATACGTGCGGGTAAAAAGCGCGAAAGGCGACACATTATTCGTGGAGATTGCGGGAGAACAAAGTAAGAGCGCGGAAACTCCTAAGAGGCGCAGCCGCGTGGAGAAGAGGCTTCATGAGAAGACCGGCAAATGAGATTTTGTATCCCGTGTACGCGGAAAATGTCCCGCCGGTCATCGAAGAACTTGCGGATACTCCCGCCATGAAAAGACTGAAGAAAGTCGGCATGAACTGCGGATTGGAGTATACATCTTTTCCGCTGTACAGCACGCTGAATCCATATTCAAGATTTGATCACAGTTTGGGCGTAGCTTATATCATATGGAATTTTACGCATGATCTGACACAGACGTGCGCAGGATTGTTTCATGATATATCGACGCCTGTTTTTGCGCATGTAATCGACTTTATGAACGGAGACCACCTGTCCCAGGAATCCACCGAAGAAACCACGGAAAAGACAATCCGGGAATCGAAAGAGATCATGGACATCCTGCAGCGCGAGGGAATCTTAGTAAAAGATGTCGCGGATTATCATATTTATCCGGTTGCGGATAATCCCTCGGGAAGGCTTTCGGCGGACAGGCTGGAGTATACTTTGGGAAATTTTCTGAACTATGGGTTTGCGGATTATGAAGACTGCGTGAGGTTCTACAAAGATCTTACGGTCGGAATCAATGAATTCAATGAACCGGAAATCATGTTCCGGGATGCGGAACTTGCGAGAGACTTTTCTCTTCGCGCACTGAAGAATTCCGTGATTTATTCCCAGGATCCGGACCGTTATGCGATGGAATATCTTGCGTCAATCATCAGGAAATCCATCAGCCGGCGCGTATTTAATTATGCGGACCTTTGGAAAACGGAGGACCGGATCATTGAGAAGATGAAATCCGACCCGGAAATTGCGGAAGAATGGAGAAAATACTGCGGATTTTCAAGGGTGCTGAAGTCCTGCCGTGAGGAAACGGGTGAAGGCTGGCTGAAGGTTGATGCCAAACGGAGATATATTGATCCGTATATCCTTTACAAGGGGCGCGCAGGCATGGTATATGAAGATGTACGGAAAGGGATTGATGCTTTCCGGAACGAATCTTATGACTACAGCCTGAAAGCGGAATGAGGAGGACTGCCGGTGATCTATGACATTATTCCCCTGAGAATGAAACTTCAGGATGCCATTTCCGAATGGAACCGCCATGAAGAAAAACAAAACATCATGACGATTCTGGATATCCTGGATTCGATGTACGAACAAAACGAAGACCTCTACGTGCCGGGAGCCGATGCGGACTTTTCCGGTGTACCGGGTTATATGATCGTAAGCGCAGGCGGGGAATATTGGATGGCGGCATACACATCCGATCAGGCGGAATCTGTCGGAAACATTCCTCTGACACCGTATCCGCTGAGGCAGTTATTTCAAGATCTGATGAGTGAACAGGGGGAAAGCCTCCGGGGAATCATTATCAATCCGCATGATCCGTTTTTCCTGCAGAGGGAAGTGATCCGGATCAGCTGGCGTCCCGAGGGAATGCGCAAAGGGAAAATCTATCTTACGGCATCCTGCGGGAATGAGGAAAGCGAACTGAACGTGGAAGGTAACGTTGTCGGGGAATCGGAATATCCGGTGATGCTTCTGCGGGAAGAAAACCATACTGCGCATATGGATTTTCCGTCGACTGTATTGGATGAGAAAAAGGCGGAAAGAGTGCGTAATCTTGTGTGGGATCTTTTGGACGCGATGAAAGAAAGGGAGATCTGTTCGGTAACTTTCCCTTCTAAGATTTATGAGGATCAGCATGAAAATAAGTATGCGGTCGGCTTGATTGCGCTGGCTGTGAAAATCTACGAAAACTCCTATGAAGATTTTGATATTCATTGGATTTTCCGTTGCGATGAAAAAGAAAAAGACCAGCTTCAGGAATACCTGGAAGAGCTGGACCGTGAGTTGGGGGAAGGGCCTTCAAAGAATTAGTTAAGGCAGAACTTCAAAATAATACGCATGTTTCAAATCGGAGGGAGTCAATAAGACTTCGGCGGATTTCCATCCGTCCGCGGCAGAAAACACCGGGTTTCCGGCTGCGTCTTCGCGTACTCCGATCATGATCAGATGATGATTCCCGTAACGGGGATGGCGGCGCAGTTCCAGATAGATGAGCGCGCCTTTTTTTAAGGATTCGATGATATAAACAGGCTTTGCGGTTTTCCGTGCGGCAATCTTCGGTCTTGGCAAAGAGAAACTGTCAAATGCCGCATGGATGTACCAGGGAACCAAGAAATCGGAAGTGCCTCCGAGGAAAAGCGGACCGTCCATGTTCCAGAAGATGAGCCGTCTGGCGCCTATGCCCGCCACTCTGCGGAATACTTCCTCCGGTCCGAGATTGATCACATCCGTGAATCCGTACCGCCGGGCATATGCCCAAACGCAATTGGATACCGCGGTGGGACCGCAATGCTGGGTAAACCCTTTTCCGACCTTGCGAAAACGTCCCGTCGTAAAGAACGGAACATAACTACGCCAAATATTCTTTGTATCAGGGAAACTCATGTATGAATTATAACAAACCCTGCGGGATGATTAAACGTATTTAATAATCTTCTTGAGAAGACCGCGGCACTGATAGTTTTCACCGGGTTCTGTTCCGTCATTTTTACGGCACAAAATCTCTCCCCGGTCATTCACGTAACAATATACCTTGTCCGAATCGGCGCACTCTGTCTGTTCAAACATCATGTAGTCGCCCTTGTCGATTTTCTCCGATGCGAGACTGTCATCAACAGCTAAGAGAAAGAAGTAATTTTTCTCCGGATTCACTGCGCGAAGCGGTACCGTGACGATGACTTCGGGAACGGTCCGGCTGAACAGTTTCAGCCCTTCGCTTTCACGCTTGTATACAGGAACGCGCACCACAGGATATTCGGTCGGAACGGTAACATTGTCTTCCGTATCTCCTATAATCAGGGAGGCAGGAACCTGAAGGATTTTTGCCAGTGCACTTACTTTGGATTGTTTGATGTTGTGAATATAGCCGTGTTCCCACCTGGAGACTGTCGCTTCGCTGACTTCACAGGCTTTCGCTATTTCAGCCTGTGTAAGCCCTAGTTTTTTACGGCGGGAAGATATAATATCTTTGATTTTCATTTCGGTACCTCGAAAGGAGTTCTCCCGTTTAAATTGTAGGTTATTTGTTGCGATAATGCAAAAAATATGTAAAAAGAATTAAAATACTCTAACTTGCAGAAACGCAAGATGCTATAATGTTTTCAGGCAGGGGGTATTATGAATATTTTATTATTACGAAGAAAAATGAGAGAAAACCGTTTAAATCTTGTGAAAATCGCTGACCTTTTAGATATTGACCCGGCAACTTTATGGAGAAAACGTTCGGGAATGAACGAGTTTACGCGGAAGGAAATTTTGATACTGCGTGATCATCTGCACCTAACCGATAAAGAATTGATTGATATCTTTTTCGACGAACCCTCCTCTGAGAAATAACGGATACGGAAACTTACAAAAAAGCCTCCTGTAGAGGAGGTTTTTTTACCGGAATTTGAAGTTTCGCCTGGAAGGATGATACGTATTCCAGGCCTCGATGGCACCTTGGTATCCCGAATCCACGGGACCTTCCTCGTGACAGTCCAGACACCGGACATTGAAGATCTGTCCTTTCCGGCAGTTCTCTACTCTCATACGGAGGTTTTCCGATGCGCAGCGCGGGCAAATACGTAATTCATTTTGACTTGTAATGTTTCTGATCATAAAAACAGCTCCTTTCGTCACGAAAAAAATCGTGATCCTAAAGAGCTGTTTTTACGTGCTTATTATATCATTCCTGCCGGAAAACGCAAACAGATTGCGCAAAGATGAAAATGATGTATACTTCAGGTACGGAAACGGGGGAAAACAAATGAACCGGAAACTGCGTATTATTGTCTATACCGGAATGTTCGCGGTGCTGAACTTCATAGCGTTTACTTACGGTAAAATCAATATCCCGATTACCGAAGGAAGCGCGACGGCGATCCATATCGCAAATGCGGTCGTGGTGATTTCCTCGTGGTTTTTAGGCCCGGTATACGGCGGTTTGGCCGGCGCGATCGGATTGTCGGCGGCGGACCTGATGGATCCCCTGTACGCGGTATCGGCGCCGAAAACCTTCTTTTTGAAATTCATGATCGGGTTTATTGCCGGAAGCGCAGCCAAACGGAACGGCCTTCATACCGAACAGGACCGTCAGAAAATCCTCATGAAGACGGCACTCAGTTCCGCGGCGGGCCTGGGATTCAATGTGATCTTTGATCCCTTGATCGGATATCTGTATAAGAAATTTGTTTTGCGGGTTCCGGCGGAGGCTGCATCAATTATCCTGGCGTGGTCCGCGGGAGTGACTCTATTAAATGCGGCGGTATGCCTGATTGTGTCGGTGCTTCTGTATCTGGCGCTGTATAAGACATTCCGTTCAAGATTTCTTCTCTGAAATGGGCGTTCCGGTAAGAAAACCGGGACGTTTTAGGTTACAATATAGATACATGGAACAAGGAGAATCAGACTATGCAATGTACGAAAAAAGTTCTGGATGATTTAATTTGGGTCGGTGCGGATGACCGCAGACTGACCTGTTTTGAAGGAGTTTACGGAGTTCCCAACGGAGTATCCTACAACTCTTATCTGCTTCTTGATGAGAAAACCGTTCTGTTCGATACCTGTGACAAGGCAGTCGCGCACACTTTCTTTGACAATGTGCGGTATGCGCTGGGCGGAAGAAAACTGGATTATCTGGTAATCCATCATATGGAACCGGACCATGCGGCAACCATCGAAGATTTAATGTACCGTTATCCGGACACAACGATTATCTGTAACGCGAAAATCAAGACTCTTCTTGCGCAATACTTCGAATATGACATGAGCGCAAACATCCGTCTGGTAAATGAAGGCGACAGCATCTCCTTCGGAAGACATGAACTGACATTCATCAATGCGCCGATGGTGCACTGGCCGGAAGTTATGATGTCCTATGACAAGACCGATAAGATCTTATTCACGGCGGACGCATTCGGAACATTCGGAGCGCTGAACGGACATATCTTCGCGGATGAAGTGGATTTCATGCGTGACTGGCTGGATGAGGCAAGACGTTACTATACCAACATCGTCGGCAAATACGGACCGCAGGTACAGGCTGTATTAAAGAAAGCTGCGAAACTGGATATTGCGTATGTATGCCCGCTGCACGGATTTGTGTGGAGAAGCCATTTCAACGATTTCTTAAACAAGTATCTCGACTGGAGTTCCTACACACCGGAAGTAAAGGGAGTCTGCCTGGCTTACGCGTCGGTTTACGGTCATACCGAAAACATGGCGAATATTCTCGCGGGAAAACTGGTTGACCGCGGCGTGCCGGTGGAAATGTTCGATACTTCGGTGATCCCGGCAAGCTATATCATTGCGAGCGCGTTTAAGAACAGTCACCTCGTTTTTGCGGCAACCACCTATAACGCAGGCATTTTCGTAACCATGGAAAATCTCCTGCAGGATCTTGTCGCGCATAACCTTCAAAACCGGAAGATTGCACTGTTGGAAAACGGTTCCTGGGGCCCGATGAGCGGAAAGCTCATGAAGGAACTCTTATCGAAACTGAAGGGAACGGAATTTGTCGGAGACACCGTGACGATTAAGTCGGCGCCGAAGGAAAAGACCCTGGAAGACCTGGATGTCCTGGCGGATCTGATTGCGGCGGACATTGTTCCGGCGAAAGCACAGGAAGAACCGGCGGTTGTTACAAAACTGGAAGTCTCCAACGACGCATTTATCAAGTTCACCTACGGCGTGGAAGTTCTTACGACCCGTTACGACGGAAAAGATTACGGCTGCATCATCAATACGGCGTATCAGGTGGCGGCCGGTGATCCGAAGAAGGTGGCGGTTTCGGTAATCAATCAGAACTATACCTGTGAAATGATCAAGAAGGCAGGAAAGTTCAATGTGTCCGTTTTGACCGAAGAGGCTCCTTACTCTGTGTTCCAACAATTCGGATTCCAGTCCGGAAGAGAAGTGGATAAGTTTGCGGATGTGACATATAACGACCGTACGGCAAACGGAATCCGTTATCTTCCGGTATATACCAACGCGGTATTCAGCTTGGATGTCATTGAAAGCATCGATCTTGGAAAATCCACTCTGTTTATCGCGGATGTGACGGAAGCGAAGGTGTTATCGAACGCGCAAAGCTGCACCTACGGGTATTATCACGCTCATATCAAGCCGAAGAAACAGCCTGCGGCGGAACAGAAGGAAGGCTGGAGATGCAAGGTTTGCGGTTATTTCTACGAAGGAAAAGAATTGCCGGCAGACTTTGTGTGTCCGCTTTGCAAGCACGGACCGGAAGACTTTGAATATGTACCTCCGGTAACCGTGAAAAAGAAGAAAGGATTTATCTGCAAGGTCTGCGGATATTTCGAACCGTTTGAAGGAGACAAGCTTCCGGATGATTACACGTGCCCGATCTGTAAGCACGGACCGGAAGATTTTGAGCCGGCGGAAATGTAATATGATGCGCGGAGTGCTCCGCGCATTTTCAAAGGAAGAAGGAAATGAACATGGATATAAAGCTGGTTCTGTTTGATATCGACAATACTCTGTATTCGCATAAGACGCACCGGATTCCGGATTCCGCCGCGGAAGCATTCCGGCGGCTGAAAGAAAAAGGAATCCGCACCTACATCTCCACAGGACGGGGTTATGCGGTAATTCAGCCGGAAATATTGGCGTTAAACGCGGATTACTATATCACGGCCAACGGCGAAGAAGTTCTCGATGAAAATAAAAAAGTCATCGAGGCGCATTATGTTCCGGCGGATGTAATCGAGCGGATGACGGAGTATTGTAAGGCACACGGGTTTGCGGTGGTGTGGAAGTTTCCGGACGGTGAATGGCTGTATACCGACCGGGAGGAGTTCTACAGGAACTTCAAAAGAAGTTCGGAGCTCGGATTCCCGGGTTTACACTTTGACAATCCCCGCAAACATCTGGAAACCGGCTGTATCGGCGGAGTCGTAATGTCGGGAAACTACGGTTATATGGTTCTGGAAAATGAATTTCCGGAGATGGAACTTCTTCCGTTTAATGATGAGAATACGGACATGGTGCTTCGCGGAGTGTCCAAGCGTACGGGAATGGATACGATTTGCGCACATGCCGGTATCAAGCCGGAACAATGTATGGCGTTCGGGGACGGAAAGAATGACGCGGTGATGCTGGAGCACGCAGGCATAGGAGTCGCGATGAAGGTCAGTTCCAAAGAAGCTCTGGAAGCGGCAGATTACGTAACGGAAGATATTGATGAAGACGGTGTTTGGGAGGCCCTTTGTCATTTCGGCATCATCTGAAGAATAATAAAAGATCCGGAACAATCCGGATCTTAATTTCATATGACAGAAGTTATTCGCCTGTATCGTCGGTTTCAACACCGGAGATCGCGTCACGCTTCGCGCAGAACGAGCAGAGTCTTGTACGGTTTGCGGCGATTGCCTGTTCTACCGTGCCGACTGTTAAGGTTTCGCTCTGGTTCAAGCTCGAGCAGTCTTCATGCGTATGATAGACTTTTCCGAACGGAGCCCAATATACCTGGGTGTCACCGAGAACTTCCACAGCCTGTGCTTTCTGTTCTTCGGAAACCGGGTTCCAGTCATAGCCCGCAAGACCGGAGATGAGCAATAAGACGACAGCTGCCGCGGTGCCGATGGCTTTGGTCTTCTTGTCCACGTCCTTGTTGGTGAGTAACAGGATGATGAACGGGAAGAAGCAGAACGCCGCTGCGATTACGCCCATGTTGTTCCATAACCAGAATTTGACTTTGTTCTTTTCGGAAGCCGGATCAATATGATTCGCTTTTTTCCACAGCTGTGCGCCGATTACGACAGCGATGAAGTCCAGGAC
The DNA here is from genome assembly GCA_902773425.1 of uncultured Erysipelotrichaceae bacterium. Taxonomy (GTDB): domain Bacteria; phylum Bacillota_I; class Bacilli_A; order Erysipelotrichales; family Erysipelotrichaceae; genus RUG11872. The sequence goes on from CACYEP010000002.1 coordinate 22,786, forward strand.
TAAGAACAGGATCATCTGCCATAACATCGGTAAGAATTTCAGATTGACCTTGCCCATGAATACTAAGATTGCGAGGACTTCGAATGCCAGTGCCAGAACCCATAATAAGACAGCGCCGATACGTAACGGTGTCGGGTTTCCTACTTCCTTAGCTTCCTTGACTTTCGGTTTCTGCGGAGCGGCGGTTGTTGGCTTTCCGTCATCCGCGGAAACAATTTTATGTTCCTTCTTTGTTGCCATATTAGATTTCCTCCCTAATATACTCATTATAATAGATATTTTTCTTTTAGGCATGACGGAATGGGAAAAACGCAAAGAAAGACCGTTTTCCGGCACCGTTCCCAGTGAAACATCCGCGGTTTTTTATTCAGGACCGGCGTAGATTCATTGCGTTTTCACCACGCATACAAAATAATATCCGCATGAAATAAAAAAGAACGCACGGGCTTCCGTGAGTCTGTTATAATGTGCGCGTAGTTTTTTTCGACAGGAGGACTTGTATATGAAAAAGTACTCACACTATCTGGAAATTATCCTGGGAAACCTTCTGCTGGGGCTCGCGGTTACCTATTTTATTCTTCCGTATAACATTCTGACCGGAGGTCTTGCGGGAATTGCCAACGTCATCAACGCGATCATTCCGATCAACCGTGTCGTTGTCATCAACATCCTGGATATTGCGTTCTTCGTTGTCGGGTACCTGGTGTTAGGAAAAGAGTTCGCGCTGAATACCGGCTTATCGACGATTATCTATCCGGTTATCCTGACTCTTTTGTCACTGGTTCCTTACGATGTACATTGTTCTCCGGTGTCCGCGGCGGTCATCGGCGGGATTATCTCGGGAGTCGGACTCGGAATCGTCTTCCGGAATAATGCGTCAACCGGAGGGACAGACGTACCCATCATGATCATCCATAAATATACCGGAATGAATTATTCCGATCTGGAAATGTGGGTTGACGGCGCCATCGCGGTGCTCGGTGTCGTGATTGTCGGCGTGGATGCCGTGTTGATCGGTCTTCTCTCAATTTTCGTTTCGAGCGTCATGATCGACCGGATCGTCAAGCCGAAGACTTCCGGATCCAGCGCCTTGTTCATCATCAGCGATCATCCGGAGCCCATCAAGGAATATGTGCACAATGTGCTTGAGAGAGGTTCTACCATTCTGGCTGCCAAGGGAGGTTACAAAGGTCAGCCCAAGGACTGCATCATGGTGGTGGTTTCCCCGGCCCAATACGAGAAACTTGTCGGTTTTATCCACAGTCATGATCCCAACGCATTTATCTTCGTCGCGGATTCCAAGGAAGTCATCGGCGAAGGATTTAGCTACTACCGCGTATAGAAAGAACCTTAGGGTTCTTTTTTTCGTAATCCGGCCGATTCATCGTATAATAAAGAATTAGGAGGAGGGAAACATGAAGAAAATATCGTTTAATTCTCCGGTGGTATTATGGTTCGTGATCATCTGTTCGCTGTCACTGGGCCTGAATCTTTTGACGGGAGGTAAGTCCAATCAGCTGGTATTTATGGTTTACAACTCGTCCCTGCGTGACCCGTTATTCTGGGTAAGATTGGTAGGACATATCTTCGGGCATGCGAACTTTGAACACTTTGCGAACAATATGATGTATATCTTATTGATCGGTCCGATTGTCGAAGAGAAGTACGGGTCCAAGAATCTGGCTCTTTTGATTTTACTGACGGCGGTCGTTACGGGTGTGTTTCAGATCGTATTGTTCCCGCGCACGGCATTATTGGGAGCCAGCGGGGTTGTGTTCCTGTTTATTATGCTGTCGGCCGTGGTCGGCAACGGGGAATCCATTCCGCTGACATTGATTTTGGTCATTATAGTTTATATCGGCACACAGATCGTACAGGGAATCTTCCTTTCCGACGGTGTGTCTCACTTAACGCATATTATCGGCGGCATCATCGGTCTGGTTGCCGGATGGCGTCTTACAAGGAGGTAATACGATGGCATACAGCGTAATTATTGCGGCTGCGGGGAAAAGCACCCGCTTCGGCGAAAACAAGCTCTGGTACCGTTTAAAAGACGGAAAACCGGTAATCGTGCACACATTGGAGAAGTTCATCAACGATGAAGAGTGCTCGGAAATCATTTTTGTCACCACCAAGGAATTTGTGGATGAATACGGCCCGGAACATCTTTATACCGGGAAAGTGATCATTACCTGGGGAGGCGCGTCCAGACAGGAAAGCGTATATAACGGATTACTGGCGGTTACGCAGGATACCGTACTGATCCATGACGGCGCAAGACCCTGGACCATGATCGAAGACATTCATGCGCTGGTCGAAAAGCTCAAAGAAAAAGACGCGGTGATCCTGACATCCAAGGTGGAGGATACCATCAAGAAGATTGAGGGAGACCGTATCGTTGCGACGATTGACCGGGATACTCTGCGCAGGGCAGGCACACCGCAGGGATTCCATACCAAGACGATCCGTGCGTGCTACAAGGAACTCATCGAAAACGGGCTTACGGTCACGGATGACGCGCAGTGTTATCAGCTGATCACCGGCGAAGATGTGTATTTTGTCGACGCGAAAGGATTTAACGGCAAGGTGACCACGAAAGATGATGTGGTCGGGAGGTAAGCATGAATTATACAAGACGCAGAGAAAAACTGGCTGAGCGGCTGGAACCGTATTCGTTATTCCTGGCATATTCCGGGAAGGCTCCGTACCGGATCGGCGATGAATTATATCCGTTTGAAACCAACCGGGACTTTTATTATCTGACCGGTATCAAAGAACCGAATCTGGTGTACTTACTGTTCAAAGATGCGGACGGGTACGAAGAAGAACTGTTTACGGAACGTTTTGACCCGGTTATGGCGAAATGGGTCGGAGGAAAGATCCAGGCAAAAGAAGCTTCTGAGATTTCCGGAATCGACGGAGAAAGCATCCTGTATCTGGATCAGCTTGAAGATGAAATCGGCAGTTATTTAAACCGTTACGCGGCAAAAAACATCTCGTTGAAGCCATGCCTTCGAAAAGAAGAAGTCAGCCAGGAAGATGATTGGCTGACCAAGGAAGTCCGCAGGCTGCAGCGTCATTATCCGTCCCTGAAAGTATACAACGCGAGCGGCATCCTGACCGAGATGCGGCTTGTTAAGGACGCGGAAGAAATTAAGGAACTGAAGCGCGGAATCCATGTGACCAATGAAGCCCTGAAACTTATGTGGAGCAATCTGAAGCCGGGAATGAACGAATCCGAGGCGGAAGCCTGGTTTGACTTTACGCTGAAAAAGGAACGGATGGGGCATTCGTTCGAATCGATTTTCGGATCCGGGCAAAACGGAACGACGCTGCACTACTCCGAGAATAATTGTGTCATGAAAGACGGAACGCTTCTTCTGACAGACCTTGGAGCTTCCAGCAATTATTATTGCGCGGATATTTCCCGCACGGTTCCGGTGAACGGAAAATTTACCAAGCGTCAGCGCGAGATTTATGAGACGGTGCTGGCTTGCAACCGGCACATCATTGATTATGCGAGAAACGGGATGACTCTGCGCGATCTTCATCTGGAAAGCGTGAAATTCTATGAAAAGGCGCTTCCGAAAATCGGACTGTGCAAAAAAGGAAAGACCGTTCATGACTACTACTTCCACAGTGTCGGACATATGCTGGGGCTGGAGACACATGATGTCGCAATTCCGGGCTACGCGATCCGCAACGGAAATGTCTTCACGGTCGAACCGGGATTATATATTGAAGAAGAAGGAATCGGAGTCCGCATTGAGGACAATATCGTGATGAAAAACGGAAGGGCGGAAGTTCTTTCGGCGGAAATCATGAAGGATCCGGATGAGATTGAGGCCTTCTTCGCGAAACGATGAGAAATCATACAGCCCTGAAGGCGTTTCTGATCGTGCTGGGGCTGACCGCCTTATTTGCGGGATATCTGTATATACAGCCGATGCGTCCCGCAAACGCGGCAGAGTGTTTCCGGGACTATTCAAAATATTTGAAGTTTTCCCCGGATGATCCGGAAAAGATCCTGGTATATACCGAATATGCCGGAGATTATAAGGAAGACGGGTACTATGTCACCGTGCAGAATACTTCGGAAAAGTATTGGTGCGGAGTCTTGGAACTGAAGGATGAAGCCGGAAACAGTGTCTATGCGGAAGAGTATGTGAATTTCGGACCCGGAGAAGTGAAGGCGTTTCATCTTACGCCGTCATCCGGGATATCCGGTTATAAGACATCACGGAACAAGTTTTACCGGTTTACATATAAAATGCCGGAGGTCATGCCGGATGAGTCGAACGATCAGAACGGAGCGGGAGACTACGCGTGGATGAACCTTTTGTACAAAGAGGGAGAATGCACGCCGGAGAGGCTGAAAGAGTACGCAAGCTATATCTTCGCCAAGAAGATCCTGGAAGGAAATGAAGTCTTGGACGGGTATTGTTACGACAGAGCAAGCGTGCAATATACGGAAGAAGACGGGATCCGGTATCCGTTAAGGGACAGCGCAGTGTATGTCATTGTGTTTGACGCGGAAAACAAGTCGGCAAAAATCGTGGATTCTTCGGCAAATATGGAGGTTTTGGAAGAATTTTCCCTGAAATAACCGGGAAAACCGGAGTTTATTGCGTAATAAATAACAGAAAGGGATGTCGTTTGGAAAAAAGGGTTTGCGGACGGACTGCGATTGGTTTATAATACTAAGCACGGGTATCAATATGTCCCATATGAACCCCTTGCCGGGAAACCGGCCACTAGACCAGAAGGAGGTGCAACAAATGAATAAGTACGAAGTCATGTACATTCTCAAGGCGGATCTTGATGAAGAGACTCGTAAAGCACTCGTAGACCAGCTCCATGGTATTATTGTCGCGGACGGCGGCGTTGTTACCAATGTGGATGAATGGGGTCTGCGCGATTTTGCGTACGAGATCGACGGAATGAACAAAGGCTACTATGTAGTTACGACATTTGACGGTACACCGGAAGCGGTTGCTGAATTCGACCGTATCTGCCGTATCAATGCCAACGTTGTTCGTTCGATGATTCTGAACCTGAACGATGTAAAGTAAAAGGTGACACACATGCAAGGAATTAACAGAGTTATTTTAGTGGGAAGAATGACAGCGGATCCGGTCTTGAGAAAGACCAGCACAGACCGTTCGGTAGCTTCCTTCACGCTGGCATTAGACCGCCGTGGGGGACAGGGAAGCGACCAGACCGCAGACTTCATTAACTGCGTCGTATGGAGTGCGGCAGCAGATAATGTTGCGCGGTATACGCACAAAGGATCCTTGGTAGGCATTGAAGGCCGCATTCAGACCAGAAAGTATCAAGATAAGCAAGGAAACAATCGGACCGCGTTCGAAGTGGTATGCGACAATGTTCAGTTCCTGGAAAGCAAGAATTCCCAGAGCAGCAGCAATTACAGCAATAACACATCGAACTACAATACCAGCCCGGCGCCGCAGGCGGAGCCGACCTATCCGGAAGATGATTTCGGAGGAGGACTGGATATTTCGACCGATGATCTTCCGTTCTAAAGAAAGGAAAGAGACATGGCGTTTAGAAAACAGAGAGTAGTACGCAAGAAAGTCTGCTACTTCACCAAGAACAACATTAAATACATCGACTACAAGGATGTTGAACTGCTGAA
>CACYEP010000003.1 GCA_902773425.1 uncultured Erysipelotrichaceae bacterium
GGCATCATGAACACATATACCAGGATGTATCCTGCCAAAATCAATAAAGTAAAGAGAAAATGAAACAGTCTTCTTCCGAACATAGTGTTTCCCTCCTATTTGTGGTTATTCTCCCAAATCAATTTCATGCCCTTATACGCAAGATTCGGATCATACAGATCAATGGCCTTGGTATGCGGACAAATCAAGGATCCGAGTCCGCCCGTCGCGATGACTTTGAACGGTTCGTTCATTTCTTCGCGCACTGCGTTGATGATATATTCCACCGATCCGATATAGCCGTACACGATGCCTACCTGCATGGAAGTAATCGTATCGGTCGCGATTGCGGAAGCCGGTTTCACAAGTTCGATCTTCGGAAGTTGCGCAGCCATATTGGTCAATGCGTCCGCCTCGATCTGTACACCTGGCGCGGTGATACCGGTGATGAATTTGCCTTCGGCATCAATATAGTCATAGGTTGTCGCCGTACCGAAATCGATGACCAGTACCGGTCCCCCGTACTCATGGAAGGCCGCCGCGGCATCCACCAGACGGTCATTCCCAAGATCCGGAATATCCGTAATGATTCCGGTATCCAACTTGGTGGAAATCACCATCGGATCGACATGGAAATACTTTTTGACGGAACTGACCAGCGCGTGGTTCAGATTCGGAACAACGCTGGAGACAACCACATCCGTGATCTCCGAAAGTTTGATTCCCTTCGCGGTTAAGATCGAATAGAATTCCGAACCGAACTCATCACTGGTGCGCTGGGATTTCGTGATCATACGGAAGGAAGTCACAAACCGATCATCCCGGTAAATACCGACCGCGATATTTGTATTGCCTACATCTACTGTCATCAACATATCCTTATACCTCTAATTCATTATAATCTATTTTTCATCCGAAGATTCTTCATAATCCCAGACATTGTGGATCCCGTCTTTATCTTTGTAGGAAAGGACCGTTTCCACGTTGACCTTTTCCGCGGAACGGAAGATGTTCGACTTTAAGAACGGATTGGTTTTTTCATATTCACGGATCAAACGCTTGACCTCCGCGCGTTTGGAGATATGTTCATAGTCTTCGTCATCAAGTTTTTTCGTCAGGGAACATGCGCACTGAATAAACTCCATATTGTGATGTTTCCAGAAGTTCCGGATGCCCCGTTCTTCCACCAGATACAGCGGGCGGATCAATTCCATCTCAGGGAAATTTTCCGCACGCAGCTTCGGCAGCATCGTCTTCATCTGTCCCGAATACAGCACAGACATCAAGATGGTTTCAATCACATCGTCATAGTGATGCCCCAGCGCGATTTTATTGCAGCCAAGATCTTTTGCGGCGGTATACAGTGCACCTCTGCGCATTCTGGCGCAAATATAACAAGGCTTCGTATCCAAAGTTTCCACATACCGGAAAATCACGGCCGGCACATAGGTAAGTTCCACACCGATCTTTTCCGCGTCTTTCGCGATCAACGCTTTTGCGTCTTCATCATACCCGGGATCCAGGCATAAAAATTTCAGTTCAAAGTTCACATCTCCGTGTCTTCGCAGTTCCTCCAGCAAAAGCGCCAGAATAAACGAATCTTTCCCGCCCGAAATACATACCGCGATCTTATCGTTTTCACGGATCAATTTATAATCCCGTACAGCTTTCGTAAAAGGAGACCAGACATCTTTCCGGTAGGTCGTAATCAGACTGCGCAATAATTCTTCGTTCATGGAATTATTGTATCACACCCTAATGTGGTTGAAGAGGGAACGTTTTTGATATTCCTGCCGGATTATGTCATAATCTCCTTCGATAGGAGGATCGGGATATGGATGCGCTGAAAAAGAAATTCCCGCTGTATGTCTGGATATGTCTTGCGGCCGTATTGGCCGTTCAGATTTGTTCCTATATTGTGACAAAACCTCTGGTCGACCCGTCTTCCTGGCATCATCTGGAAATTCCCCTCGATTACAAGATACCGTTCCGGCCCGAGTGGATCATCATCTATCTTCTGTGCATGCCGTGGTGGGCAATCGGAGGACTGTTGATTCTGGCGGAAGGAAAAGACTACGCGGTCAGGTTCTCCTTCGCTTATATTCTTGCGCTGATCGCGGCGGGCATCATCTTCGTTGTTTATCCCGGAACACTGACACGGCCCGAATTACACGGAGACGGATTTATCATAAGCCTTATGCGCTTAGTGTATTGGATTGATACGCCGACGAATCTCTGCCCATCCCTGCACGTTATGTTAAGCTACTATATCTGGAGAGGCTCTATGCCCTGCAAAAGCCTTCCGTACTGGTTCAAATGGTTCAATTTCATCTTCTTCGTGCTTGTCTGTTTCAGTATTCTTTTCGTAAAACAGCACGTGATCATTGATATCCCGAGCGCCGTTCTGATCGGTGAAGCCGGGCTTCAGATTTCAAATCTCCTAAAACCCGAAAGGCACTTCCTTCGGAATCTGTAATACTTGCACTCAAAAAGCCGGGAGTTGGATAACTCCCGGCTTTATTCAGTTCTTCCCGTCCATTCCGGATGCTGTTTTCTTTGCCCATGCCCGCAAAGCATGATATCCGGCAAGCAAAACGGATACAGCAACTGCGGAACTCATGCTTTTTTGGCGCATGCCTGTCCTTTGGCATGAATCGGACAGGATCCCGCAAGGCTGCACGCGCTGCAGGAATGTTCCCCGCGCTTTTTCTGTTTGATCAGAAAGCGGAGGTCCAGCACGACTAACGCCAGTACTGCCAGCGCAATTACTACGGTCCAGATGTTATCGGATAACCATGTCATACATGCACCTCCCTTCTTTTATTGTAATACAGTTTGTTACTTCACTGTGAGTTTATCCGCTTCTTTGTACGGGCAGAATAATGCCCACACCATGAGTGCGATGCATGCGATTGCTAAGACAGTCCATACACCGAAGGATGCTTCCCCGGTGAAGATCGCGCCGATCCGGTAGATGATCAAAGACATGACATACGCGAATCCGCATTCCCACCCAATTGCGAACCAGGTCCATTTTGCGTTGTTCATTTCACGCTTGATAGCGCCGATTGCCGCGAAGCACGGTGCGCATAAGAGGTTGAATGCCAGGAAGGAATAAGCCTGTAACGCGGTGTAATCCTGTGCCAGTAAGCTCCAGATTTCTTCGCCGGCTTCGGTTTCCACCGGAGTATGGTAGAGGATACCGAAGGTGCCGACTACGTTTTCCTTCGCAATCAGGCCGGTAACCGTTGCGACTGCCGGTTTCCAGGTGCCCCATCCAAGAGGAGCGAATAACCATGCGAATGCGTTACCGATGGCTGCCAGCAAGCTGAAGTCCATCTCTTCTTCTTCGAGCATACGGAATGTTCCGTCTACAACTCCGAAGTAACTTAAGAACCAGATCAGGATGGTTGCCAATAAGATGACAGATCCTGCCTTCTTGATGAAGGAATATCCGCGTTCCCACATCGAGCGCAGAACGCTTCCCAATGTCGGCATATGATATGCCGGAAGTTCCATAACGAACGGTGCCGGTTCTCCTGCGAAACGTTTTGTCTTCTTTAAGATAATGCCGGAGACAACGATGGCGAAGATGCCTAAGAAGTAAGCACTCCATCCGACTAACGCCGAGTCATTGAATAACGCACCGGCAATCATCGCAATGATCGGAAGTTTCGCGCTGCACGGAATGAAGGTCGTCGTCATGACGGTCATACGGCGGTCGCGTTCGTTTTCAATCGTTCTGGAAGCCATAACACCCGGAACGCCGCATCCTGTGCCAATCATCATCGGAATGAAAGATTTACCGGATAAGCCGAACTTACGGAAGATACGGTCCATGATGAATGCGATACGCGCCATGTAGCCGCATCCTTCAAGCAATGCCAAGCAGAAGAACAGAACCAGCATCTGCGGAACGAATCCCAAGACAGCGCCGACACCTGCGATAATACCGTCCAGAATCAAGCCACTTAACCACGGAGCAACATTCAGATTTTCAAGCCATCCGCCGACCGCATTCGGAACGATTTCGCCGAACAATACATCATTGACCCAATCGGTAGCCCAGCCGCCGACCGTCTGGATCGATAAGAAATATACCAAGAACATGACTGCCGCAAAGATCGGCAATGCGGCCCAGCGGTTGGTGACGATCCGGTCGATCTTATCAGAGATTGATAATTCGCCCGCCGCTTTCTTGCGGTATACGTTGTGTAACGAACCGGTAATGTATTCGTAACGTTCATTCGTGATAATCGATTCGGAATCATCATCCAGTTTGGTTTCCAATTCTGCCGTGTAGTTTTCCGCAGCTGCGAGCTTATCGGCCGCAAGATTCAGTTTTGCCAAAGCCTTGTCATCGCGTTCGAAGACTTTGATCGCGAACCAGCGTTTCAGATGAGCCGGTACTTCGCCTAAGCAGTTCTCTTCGATGGCGGTCAATGTCTTTTCAACATCCGCGCCGAACTTCACAACATTCGGAAGAGTGTGGGACTTCGCGGCTTTGATGGCAGCTTCCGCAGCTTCTAAGATACCGTCGCTCTTTAACGCAGAAATCTTATAGAACGGAACACCGAAGGTTTTAGACAGCTTGTCTGTGTCCACGGTATCGCCGTTTTTCTCGACCAAGTCCATCATGTTGACTGCGACGACTACCGGAATACCGAGTTCCGCCAACTGGGTCGTAAGATATAAGTTACGTTCCAGGTTGGTTCCGTCAACAATGTTCAAAATCGCGTCCGGTTCTTCATCCATTAAGAAGTTTCTCGAAATGACTTCCTCCATGGTGTACGGAGATAAGGAATAAATACCCGGAAGGTCTTCAATCATGACATCGTCATGTTTCTTTAATTTACCTTCTTTTTTCTCGACGGTTACACCCGGCCAGTTTCCGACATACTGATTGGAACCTGTCAAGGCATTGAACAAGGTGGTTTTACCGCTGTTCGGGTTACCGGCCAGCGCGATGACTAATTTTTCTTTTGCCATACTATGCGACCTCCACCATTTCCGCGTCCGCCTTACGGACCGATAATTCATAACCGCGGACGGTAACTTCTACCGGATCACCGAGCGGTGCAACTTTGCGGACATAGATTTCCGTTCCCTTGGTAATACCCATGTCCATGATTCTGCGCTTCACCGCTCCTTCGCCGTGAAGTTTCACAACGCGGACGGTTTCGCCGATTTTTACATCACGTAATGTCATTCTTTGTTCCTCCCTATATCATGATTCTCGCCGCAAGATCTCGGTTGATTGCTATGCGGGATTCCTTGACATTCAAAATCATATTTCCGTTGATTTCGGATACGACGGTCACTTTACCGCCGACTACAAATCCGAGGTCCTCCAGATGTTTCTTTGTCTCCTGATTCCCGGAGACTTTCTTGATTTCCAGCAATTCGCCGGCTTCCGCAAAACTTAATGGCATCATACTAATCACCTGCGCCTTTCATGAGTCAGTTAGAATAGTCTAATTAGACATATCTAACTAATATGATAGTTTAATATCTCTAACCAAAGATGTCAATTGTTTGAAAAAGGATTTCTGTGAAGGCAGTCAGTTCTTTTGCATTTTTACATGCACTGTGCTACATTTTGAGTAAGAACTAGCGACGGTGCATCATTATGAAAATTGAAAAAACAGCTGAAGATTATCTGGAAGCCATGTTAATGCTGAAGGAAGAAAAAGGATATATCCGTTCCGTGGATGTCGCGGAACATTTAGGCGTTACCAAGCCCAGTGTTACTTACACTACAAAAAGACTCCGCGAGAGCGGATTGATCGTCATGGATAAGGACGGGGAAATCACGATTACCGAAGAAGGAATGATTATTGCGGAGCGCACGTATTCGCGTCATAAGATCCTGACGGACTTCCTTCTGAGCATCGGCGTCAGCGAGGAAAATGCCAGAGAAGACGCCTGCAAGCTGGAGCATGATTTCAGCGAAGAATCCTTCGACGCCTTGGTTTCCTTCATCAAGGAACACTCCTAAACACAAGAAAACCGCGGATCCGCGGTTTTTGTGTGCTTAGGCTCAATAAAACATACCCGATTCGCCGTCCCTGTATTATACCCGTCCGCGTAATTACCCGTTCGTAATAAAGTTTTGCAGCTGACCCCAAAATAAATGAAACCGGAAACTGTGAAGTCTCCGGTAACTGAATTCTTTCTTATTCGTCTTTCTTCTGTAAGAGATCACGGATTTCCGCAAGAAGCTTCGCTTCATCACTCGGTTCCGGTTCCGGTGCCGGTGCAGGTTCCGGTTCGGGTTCTTTCTTCTTTTCAAACTTCTGTGCAGTCTTAATGAGCCAGAATAATACCAGCGCAATCATTAAGAAGCTGATGATCGCCTGAATGAAGTTTCCGTAAGTGATGCTTGCCTCGCCGACAGTGATTGCCAGAGTCGTGAAGTCCAATCCGCCTGTGATCACGCCGATCAAAGGCATAATGATATCCGCGACCAAGGAGTTTACGATTGCGGTAAACGCGCCGCCGATGATAATGCCGACCGCCATGTTCAAGACGTTGCCCTTAAAAATAAATTCTTTAAATTCCTGAATAACACCTTTCTTTTCAGCCATAATTACCTCCCATATTTTTTATAATTATGACACATTTTTGATGTTCCCGCAGAATTTCTTTATAATAATTATAAGGAGTGAACACTATGGAAACATTTGAATTAATCACCAACCGGCGCAGTATCCGCCGTTATTCCTCCCAGCCGATCCGGGAGGAAGTCGTCAATAAAATCCTTCAGGCAGGCATGAGCGGCCCGAGCTGCGTCAATGCCAGAGACTACGCATTCGTCGTTGTCCAAGACAAACAGAAGCTCTTACAGATGTTTGAGGCATGCGGATCTCCCGCGGCTCCTTTAAAAGACGCAACCCTCGCGATATTAGTGTGCGGAGACTTAAACCGTTCGTTCTCGATGGCCAAGGACTATTGGATCATCGACGCCTCCATTGCCGCCCAGAACATGTCCTTAGCCGCCTATGATCTCGGCGTCGGGAATGTCTGGCTCGGCGTATGGCCGCAGGATGAACGGGTTCAAAACCTGATCGACTTGTTCGATCTTCCCGCCAACATCATCCCGCATTCCATCTTATCCATGGGATATCCGGAAGATGACCGGGATATGCACATGCTGAGTGAAGAACGCAAACGCGAAAAGTTCGAACAGGACCGCATTCACCGGGAAAAGTGGTAAACAAAAACCATATCCGTCCTACTCGGATATGGTTTTTCTTTTGTTTCGGGATTACGGTTTATCCGTAATATTTCATGTTTTCGAAGTATTTATTCAGGATGGAGTTGAATTCGTTCCAGAGGGTATCTTCGTTTTCCTTGCCGGCGCTTCCGACTTCTTTCCATTTAGCACGAAGTCCTTTGATCGCTTCTTTTTCTTCTTCCGTGAATTCACTTCTCGCGAGATACATCTTCGCTTCGTTGATGATTTCCTTCTTCGCTTCGGTTCTCTTCGCGAACATTTCCTTTAAGCCGTCATAGTACGCATTGCGCTTTTTGAAGAATGCCTTACGTTCCGCATTGAACGCATTCCATAATGTATCTTCGTTTTCTCTGCCTGCGCTGCCGGCTTTCTTCCATTCATCCATTAACTGGTTCATGGCGTTGCCCGCTTCCTTGATGCTTTCCATCGCGTTGATTTCTTTCGCCTTTTCAATTAAAGCTTCCTTCGCTTCTTTCGCTTTCTTGAAGCCTTCGGTTAAGTTGTCATAGTACGCTCTGCGGTTGTTGAAGAATTCATCGCGGACAGCTTTGAATTCGCCCCATAACGCATCGTCGGTTTCCTTGCCTGCGGAACCGGAGCCTTTCCATTCATCCATTAATTCGTTCATCGCAGCGGTAGCTTTCTTAAAGCTCTTTTCGTTTAAGATTTCCTTTGCTTTCGCGATTAATGCTTTCTTGCTTTCTTCCACGGATACGACTGCCTGGGATTCCTTCGCATTTAAAACATCGAGATAGCCGTAGAACTTATCGGACATTTCCTTGTCGTAAAGGGATTCCTCTTCGCTTCCGGTCTTACGCCATTGTTTGCGTAAATTACGGACTTCCGCGAGTGCCTTTCCAAGGTCTTCGCTTTCCGCAAGTTCTTTCGCTTTCGCGACTAATTCATCTTTGGTTAATAATTTGTTGCCTTCCATAATGTTCCATCCTTTTCTTAACTATTATAATGAGAAATCGTAATTAGGGACATAAAAAATTTTATAGTTTTCGTTATCTTTTTCACTTTTTTTCACCGAAAGCGCATACATTTTCGTATTTCTGAACTAACGGCCGAATTTTTTACGCAGCGCATCGACTTCTTCTTTTGTTGCCAAGCCCAAGGAGAACGCACTGGCCGAGCCTGTGCAGATACCGCGGTAAAACGCTTCTTCATAATCTCCGTTTGTTTCCAAGTACCCGGAAAGGAATCCCGCAACCATGGAATCTCCCGCGCCGATGGAGTTCTTTACAACTCCCGAAGGCGCCGGACTTTCGTAGACTTTTCCGTCTTCCGCAGCCAGCACCGCGCCTTCGCCTGCCATGGATACCAAAACATTCCGTGCTCCCATCTCCCGCATTTTTTCCGCGTACGGAACGACTTCTTCCCGGGTCTTCAAAGTAACCCCGAAGATCTCTCCGAGTTCATGATTGTTGGGTTTTACGAAA
>CACYEP010000004.1 GCA_902773425.1 uncultured Erysipelotrichaceae bacterium
ATCCTGACAGACGCAGCAAAGAGCTTCACATGACTTTACGCACTGTACTTTCGACCGGACTTTTATTAATAAAAAAAATGGACAAAGATACCCCTTTACACGCAAATTCTTATGTGTTAAAATCTGTATCGTCAAATAATATACACACAGGCAAATATATACGGTTTTCAACCCGTTTTCGGGTTTGATCCGGGTGTATAAACTAAGTACCAAATTGCAATCAGCACGTCCTTCGGGGCGTGTTTTTTTATTGCTGAAAGATCAGTTTCTATAAAGCGCTCTTTCAAAATACCTTGCAAAGGAGGCAGAAAAATGAAATGTTACAGGAGCAAAAAAAGGGAGAACTTCACAAGTTACTTCAATTCTTTTATTCGGGATCCGAACCTGTCTGGCAATGCGAAGACGGTTATGTCGGTGATTCTCTCCCTGCCGGATGACTGGAATCTCACTATAAAAGGATTGGAACCTTTCGTTAAAGAGAAGAAGGACGCCATCAGCTCTGCGTTTCGTGAACTTGAGGCCGCAGGGTTTATTGAAAGGCATAAAATCCGGAATAAAGACGGGCGTTACGGCGCCATGGAGTACATTGTATATGAAAGCGGGAAGACTGCAGCATTAGAAAATCAGGGCGAAGGCGCTTCCGGTTGTTCATCAGCGGAGCACCTGGAGGAAGGTCCCATCATTTGTAACGGTGATGCGCAGACGTCTGTTGAAGAGAAAACGAACTCGCCTCCGGTCGGGCAGCCTGAACCGGATTTACCTGAACCGGTTTTTCCTGTTTCGGTTTTACCCGAATCGGTTTTTCCGTCCCAAACAAATACTGTAATAACAAATACTGTTTTAAATAAATCTTATCCTATCTTATCTCCCCGAACAGATACCCCGTCTGTGCCGGGGAGTTTTTCAACAGATATGATAGGATTGGATACGAAATATGACCGTACAGAGGAAAGCGTTGATTATAGAGAGCTTGCCGAAACGGTGAAAGAACAAATCAATTATGAGTATTTGCTTGATGCCGAAAGAATAGATAAAGATTTTCTGGATACCGTTGTGGCTCTTATGACGGAAGTGTTCTTATCAAAGGAACATGAAACGTTGATCGGGTGTGAATCGCGTCCTATGGAATACGTGAAGGAACGGTTCCTGCAACTGGAAAGCGATCACATAGAATATGTTTTCGATCGTATGAATGCAACGGAAACAAAGATACAGAATATCCGGCAGTATGTGCGCAGCGCTGTTCAATGCAACTGCAACCATGGGTACGTATTATTATCGGCGTGTCCATGAGGATGGGGTTGTTGGTTGAAATCTGATCCGGAAGCGCAGCCTGTATAAACAGAAAATGCCACCTTTTATTTCGGCAAAAAGAAGGTGTCATAAAGTCAAAAATGACACCTGATAAAAATGACACCCGTTTTTTTCGGGGAAAACCCTGTAAAAACAGTCTATTCTGGCTTCGGATTGCGCCGAGATAATGCTTCGCAATGGCACAAATCGGAGAATATCTACTGATCGGTACAGCCAAGCGGTAAAATTATCGTTCCGGCGGTATGAATGCGGAAGTTTTTACATAGCAGACAGTTATAAACTGATCGGTAACGGCAGTCAAGAAGCGGTTCAGTTCATAACGGAAGCGCTGTTTGCTGTACGGCAGCGGCAGTCAAAAAAGCGGTCAGGTTCACAACGGGTGTGCTGCTTACCGTGCGGCAACGGCAGTCTGAAAAACGGTAAAATTCATGATGCCGACATATGCATACTGATCGGCAGCGGCAGTCTGATATCGCGGAAAAGATGAAGCACGTGGGAGTGCCGGTCTGATTTCGTCGGATAAAGGTAAAACGCACACAAAACGCATATCAAATAATAAACGCATAAACCGTTTATAAAACGCAAAACGCATAAACGGTGATTTGTGCGTTTTCCTTTGCAGGGGAGATGCCTGAAAGGAAAAACGGAGTCGGTGACGGCTGCGTTTCCAACCGGATATTCCGGGTTAGTGCCCGGGAAGCGTAAACGAGGTTTTAACTTTTTAACTTATTTGAAAAAGTTAAATAAGTTAAACGGCAGAAAACGGCAAACGGCCATCCGCAAGGGTGGCTTTTTTGTATTTATGGAAAGGAGGTTATTATGCTTCAGAATAAGGAAAAGCGCGATCTCTCCGATCTGGCAGGGTGCTATACGGTCGATGAAGTCAGATTCTATTCGATTTATGATCTTATAGATCTTCTCGGCTGGAGCGAGCCGACGGTGCAGAAGCTTTTCAACGATCCCAAGTTCCCGGCGGTCGATTACGGAAAGCAGAAGGTCGTGGAAAAGCACGCGCTGATCCGCTACTTTTCCGAAAGACGGGAAAAGAAATACGACAGTTACTGGCGTAACTGATGCTGCAGGGCAGACGGCGGGGACCCGGTTCCCGCCG
>CACYEP010000005.1 GCA_902773425.1 uncultured Erysipelotrichaceae bacterium
TTCACCCTACGTTTGTTTAAAGGGTCCATTCAAAAACCCTACGTTTATTTAAAGGCGTAGGGTTACCCTATGTTTATTTATAGTGTCCTTTTCATTTCCCGGGAAATAATGAGGTATGTAAAACGCCCGATTCGTGTTAATATAGGACATATGAAAATGATTGTTGGATTGGGAAACCCGGGGACAGAGTATGAGAACACCCGGCACAATACAGGATTTAAGGTGATTGATGAGATCGCCGCTTTATGGCATGTTTCCGTGGATAAGAAGAAAGGAAAGAGTCTGTATGGAGTATACGGAACCGGAGAAGACCGGGTGGTATTGCTGAAGCCGCAGACATATATGAACTTATCCGGGGAATCACTGCGTCAGATGATGGATTTCTATAAGATTTTACCGGAAGATATCATTGTGATTTACGATGATATGGATCTTCCTTTGGGATCGGTGAGGCTTCGCGCAAAAGGCTCCGCGGGCAGCCACAACGGAATGAAGTCGATTCTTCAGCACGCCGGAACCAATGAAATCAAGCGGATCCGCGTAGGTGTCGGAAGCCATGGGTTTGCCGATGCGAAAGACTATGTCTTGGGACACTTTACGAAAGAAGATTCCGAAGAAATTACGAAGGCAGTACGCTATGCGGCAAACGCCGCCATTGACGCGATGATGAAGCCGTTTGAACGCGTCATGAACGACTACAACAAGAAACAGAATGGATAACCTTACGGTATTAAATAAAGAACTGTTAAACACAGTTTCGAAGGATCCGGCCGTTGAAGCGATCTTATCGCGCACGGAAGGAGTCGGCAACTTAACGCTCGGGCAGGAAGCATTGATCCTGTCGGGCGCTTTTTTGGCATCGGATCAACCTATGGTAGTCGTCAAGCCAAGCTTGTTTCAGGCTCAGAACCTGTACCAGCGCATCTCCGGCTATATCGGAAACAGGTGCGTGTTATTCGGAGTGGAGGAATCCCTTCAGGTCGAAGCCATCGCCTCCAGCCCGGAATTGGAAGCTTCGCGTATTGAAACGCTGAACCGCTGTCTGACGGATGAAAAACCGGTGATGGTGATTACGCATCTGGCGGGGCTCTTGCGGTATCTGCCGGATCCGCAGTACTTCGCGGAAAACACCGTGAAGCTATCGGCCGGCGATGTGATTACCCGGGATGAAGTCATGAAACGCCTTCATGCGATGGGATACCGTCTGGCCGATCATGTGAATCAGCCGCTGACCTATGCCTACCGCGGAGAGATCCTCGATGTCTTCTCCGTGCAGAATGATCATCCGCTGCGCATCGAATTCTTTGACGATGAGATTGATTCCCTGCGTTATTTTGACTTGGACAGCCAGATGACGGTGGAGAAAATCCGGGAATGCACGATCATTCCGGCTACGGATCATCTGTTTTCCGACGCGCAAATCGAAACGATCAAACAAAATGTCTCTGCGAAACTGGAGGCGGACTCGAAGAAACTGACCGCGGAAGAACGAGCCGTGCTGGAAGAGAATATCCGCACGGATATGGAATATCTGGAAGAACGCGTACATGAGAATTATCTGTACCGGTATTTTGCGTTCCTTCCGGAAAGCTACAGCATCCTTCATTATCTGAAGAATCCCTTAACCGTATTGAGCCCGAAGGAACAGGTGGTTTCCCATGAAAAATCCCTGATCGAAGATCAGATTGTCTACCTGCAGGGAATGTTCGAGGAACGGAAAGCCCTCCTGAAATTCGACGTGTACCGCACCTTACAGGACACTTTGCGTCATAAAGATGTCTATGAGATCGGATTGATTGCGGATCTGAACCGCAGCATCCGCACAAAGATCCAGCCGTGCGATTTCCCGCAATTGTCTTTGATGATGCAGATGAAGGAAATCGCAAGACTTTCTTCGCAGTTCCGGGTGTTCTTAGAGGTCAAGGGCGGAAACGTCAAGAATCTGACGGATGCGCTGATTGCGGAGAACCTCCCCTATTCCATCGTAACCGATCATCTTCCCAAGGAAGACGGCGTGTATGTGTGGATCGAAGACGCGGCGGAAGGATTCATGTACGAACCGGAACGGCTGTATGTTTTGACGGAGCGTGAATTATTCCATGTAAAAGTTAAAATCGGAAAGTACACCGACAAGTTCCGTCATGCCCAGGTCTTACAGGACTACGATGATTTGACGCCGGGGGATTATGTCGTGCACAGCCAGTACGGCATCGGAAGATATCTCGGAATTGTCACGAAAGAATTCAACGGGACCCATCACGATTATCTCAATATCGTATACCGCGGGGATGATGTGCTGTTGGTTCCGCTTGAACAGTTCAAACTGGTGCGCAAGTTCATCGGTTCGGAAGGCACGGTTCCGCGTCTTTCGAA
>CACYEP010000006.1 GCA_902773425.1 uncultured Erysipelotrichaceae bacterium
TTACGAGCTTCAGCAAGGGTTCCGTTATGGGAAACCTGTCTCTTGAAACGACGTAACGCATCATCAAGGCTTTCGTTTTCCTTTACTACTACTTTCGGCATGACTACCCTCCCTTCCTGAAACAGCATAAAAATTATAAGACAATACGCAAGGAAAATGCAACTGAAAATTCGAATTTATTTCACAATTTCCGACATGATCTTCACGCCTGCGCTCGCACCGATTCTGGTAGCGCCCGCTTCGATCATGGCTTTGCATTCTTCCAGGCTATGGATACCGCCGGATGCCTTGACACCCATCTGTTCGCCTACGGTCTTTCTCATTAATGCGACATCTTCCGGTTTCGCTCCGCCGGTCGAGAATCCGGTCGAAGTTTTCACGAAATTCGCACCCGCGCGTTTAGCGCACTTGCAGACTTCAACTTTTTCTTCATCGGTTAACAGACATGTTTCGATAATGACTTTCACCAAATGTCCGTCCGCTGCTTCGACAACCGTCCGGATGTCTTTTTCCACCAGTTCCCAGTCATGATCTTTCGCCGCACCGACATTGATCACCATGTCGATTTCGTTCGCGCCGTCTTTGACAGCTTCCGCGGTTTCAAATGCCTTCGATTCGCTCTTCATCGCGCCCAAAGGGAATCCGACGACCGTGCACACATTCACATCGGTGCCTGCAAGATTCTTCGCGCAGCGCGCTACCCAGAACGCGTTTACGCATACAGAAGCGAAATGATATTCCTTAGCTTCTTCACAAAGCCGGTCAATCTTTTCCTTGGTAGCGTCCGCCTTTAACAGCGTATGATCGATATACTTATTAATCTCCATGTTCATCCTCCTCATTCATGAAGTATTTATGAATAATGTCGATTACGGCATTATTATCCCCCATCCATTCTTCCTGGACACCGCGGATTGACATATATGTCTCATCCCCCTTGCCCAAAATCACAACGGTATCATTGTCCGATGCCAGATCGATTCCCTGACGGATTGCCTCATAACGGTCCACGATTGTCATCGTCGTGCAGTCATTCGTTACGCCGGATGCCAATTGTTTCGCAATAACCTCGGGATCTTCAAACCGCGGATCTTCCGACGTAAAGATAATTACATCGCAATATTGCGAAGCAATCTTCCCCATCTCGGAACGTTTCGCCGCATCCCTTCCTCCGGCCGAACCGAACACCGCAATCAAACGGTTTTCCTTCGGTGTCACCGAGCGGCAGAACTCCAAGAATTTCTGAATCCCGTCCGGCGTATGCGCGTAGTCCACGATCACATGGAACGGCTGACCTTCCTTGATCTGTTCGACTCTGCCCGATACCTGCGGAATCGTCCGGCAATACGGAATCAAGTCTTCCAGCGCAAAACCGAACGTTTCATGTATGGACGCCAATGCCGCCACAAGGTTGTATACATCGAACATCGCCGCAAGATTCGATACCACCGGATATTCCTTTCCGTCATGAACCAGCGTAAATGTCGTGGAATCCGGATACAGTTTCACTTTCTTGGCCATATAGTCCGCCTGCGCATTCACCGCGTAAGATACCGGTCTTCCGGTTGTTCCTTCGTAAAATCTGGGTCCGTACGCATCATCCATGTTGATAACGGCCGGTGTATCGCTGTCGATCATGGTGAACAGTTTCATCTTCGCCGCAAAGTAATTCTCAAAATTCAGATGATAATCAAAATGATCCTGGGTCAGATTCGTAAATGTTGCGCACGCGAAATGAACGGAATTAACGCGGTTGCGGTCAAGACCCTGACTGGACACCTCCAAGGTCACAGCTTCCATTCCCGCATTCATCATACGGTTCAGCACCTGATTTAATTCCACCACATCCGGTGTCGTAAGATGTTCTTCCTCGACCTGATCGCCATAGTAAATGCCGATCGTACCGATATATCCGCACGGCATAAACTGACTGATGAAATAACGTTCAATCATCGAAATCGTGCTCTTGCCGTTGGTTCCGGTAACTCCGAGAACCGACATCTTGCGCGAAGGATAACCGTAGAACTTTTCCGCGACCTGATTCAGCACATCCAATACGTTATTGACGCGGATATAAACCAAATCAGAATCAAATTCCGGCAGATCATCGGAGTAAACAACCGCGACCGCGCCGTGTTTTTTTGCCTCCTCGATATAACGGTGACCGTCAAATGACAATCCCTTTACACAGAAAAACAAGCCATTCTCACATGTTAAGCGTGAATCGCTCATTAAGTCACGAATCTCAAGATCCGGAGCCCCTTCAAATAATTGCGAAAGTTTCATTTAAATTAACTCTCCGATCATACCGTCCCTGCCGACGGAAATCAGCCGGACGTCAACAAATTTACCTTTTAAATCCAAATCGGATTTCACATATACCGGAAGATAATCGGAACTGTGGCCGAACCACATACCGGTGATCTTCTGTTCAATATACACAGAAGAAAACGACTGAAGCTTCGTCTTCATAAAGTCATTATACAGTTCATGTGAAAGATTCGTCAATCGACGCACTCTGGCCTTCTTAGTCCCTCCGTCCACATGATTGGGCATGGTTTCCGCCCTTGTTCCTTTACGCACCGAGAACGGAAATACGTGCAGAAAACTCAATTTCGCATCCCGGATATTCCGTACGGATTCTTCGAACAATTCACCGGTTTCTCCCGGAAAGCCGGTAATGATATCGGAACTGACAGACACCCCCGGAACTTCCTTCCGGATATATTCAATGCGTGCCTTGTATTCTTCAAATGTATACGGACGTCTCATTGCCTTTAAGATCGCATCCGACCCCGCCTGCAAAGGAATATGAAGATGTCTTGCGACCCGGTCGTCTTCTTTCATCAGACGGATCAGATCATCCGATACTTCATTCATCTCAATCGAAGATAAACGCAGTCTCTTCAAGCCTTCCGTCCGGTTTAACAGTTCACGCATCAGCCACGCAAGGTCATGTCCGTCTTCTTTCCAGCGCCCGGTATGAATCCCGGTAAGCACCAATTCCTGATGGTCTTTTGATACAAGCGCCGAAGCCTGCTGAAGCGCATCTTTTGAAGACATGAAGCGCTCTCTTCCTCTGGCATACGGAATCACGCAATAACTGCAGAACTGGTTACAGCCATCCTCAATTTTCATGTAGGCTCTTGTCTGCTGGAAGGATTCAATGAATCCTGTCTCAAACTTCGGGTCATTTTCTTCGGAAACCGCCGTATACTTCCGGTGATCTTTCAGCGATTTCATAATCATCGGAACCAGGGAAGATTTATCAAAGGAACCGACCACAACATCACAGTCATCAAAAACCGAAAGATCCTCTCTGGCCACCTGTACGTAACATCCGACAACGGCAATTAAAGAATCCGGGAAATCTCTTCGAAGTGCATGGATCCTCTGACGGCACTTCGACGCCGCGACATTGGTTACGGCACACGAATTCACGATAAAAACGTCTGCGTTCTCCTCATCCGTCTGTATCAGACCTTCACGGATCAGCTGTTCGGCATACTGTTCGGATTCGTAGGCATTCACCTTGCACCCAAGGGTTAAAATGCGGAATGTTGTATCAGCGGCCGCCATGTTCCGCCATCTCCTTTAATTGCTTGATTTCATGCGGTTTTAACGCGCGGTATCCTCCGAGCGGTAAATTCTTGTCGGTTACGCACCCAAACCTGATCCGGTGAAGCGAAGTCACCTCATACCCGAAATACTCCATCATCCGGCGGATCTCACGGTTCTTGCCTTCCCGTAAAATAATATTGAAATATGTTAACCGGTCTTGATACTTACGAACTTCGACCCGGCAGCCGGATAATACTTCCCCTTCCGGAAGACGGATTCCGGTTAAGATCATCTTGATATCTTCGGATGTCAGATGCCCTTTGATAATAACGGAGTATTCCTTCTCCATTTCATAGCGTGGATGGATCATCCGGTTTGTAAAATCGCCGTCATTCGTCAGCAAAAGAACTCCACTTGAAAAATAATCAAGCCTGCCTACCGGAAAGATGCGGTAATCCGTATCAATCAGATCGACTGCAGTGAGTCTTCCCTTATCGTCTTTTACCGAAGAAATACAGCGAAGCGGCTTATTCAGCACATAATAGACATATTTTTCCTTCGTGATTTCCCTTCCGTCGACCGAAATCACATCCTGTCCGTCTACTTTTGTGCCTAACTCCGTTACAACCATTCCGTTAACTTTCACTCTGCCGGCAACAATTAATTCTTCCGCTTTCCTGCGCGAAGCAACCCCGGATGCCGCGATGACTTTTTGAAGACGTTCCATCATTCGAACAGTTCCTTTTCTTCAGACGGTGACCGGAAATCCGGCAGTTTCGGAAGTTCCTTCAGACTTTCCAATTTAAACGAATCCATAAATTGTTCGGTGACTTCGTACAAAAACGGACGGCCCGGCGCATCGGTTCTTCCGGACTCCCGGACCAAACCGCGCGCAATCAGTTTATGAAGAATCATATCGCATCCCACACCGCGGATTTCTTCAATTTCCGAACGGGTGATCGGCTGTTTGTACGCAATGATTGCCAAAGTTTCCAATGCCGCAGGCGAATAGTTATTTGCGGGTGTAACTTCATACAAAACCTTCGCATATTCCGCGATCATTTCCTTTGAAACAAATTTATATCTGCCGCCGTAGCTGACAAGTTCAATACCGCGGTTTTCATCTTCCCGGTATTCCTTGGTCATGTTTTCCAGAAGGCTTGTCAAATCTTCTTCTTCCATCGATAAAACCTGACAGAGTTTCTCCGGAGTGATTCCGTCATCCCCGGAAATGTACAGAAGGCCCTCAATGACCGCTTTCTTATTTTCCATAATTCACACCTCGGCGGAACAAAATCCGCTCCTCACTTACTGCCGCAATCAACTCGCCGTTCTTGATCATATCCAACGCTGCTAAGAACGTAACGATTACTAAGTACACGTCTTCGCAATCCGCACATAAATCGTCCAGGGAGAACACTTCGGGAAAATACGGAATACGCCGTTTCAGCGTATCGATTCTTTCTTCCGCCGATACTTCCCTGTGCGCTACGGAAACCGGCATCGGCTGCATGATACGGTATCTTTTTAAGCATTGGTTCATCGCCTTTAAAAGCTCCGCCATGGTTCCGTCATTTGATGCGGAATTCAGTTCGCTTTCTTTCCGGTAGAAATTCGCAAGATCGCTTTCCGGTTTATCAAACTGCATGGACCTGGCCTCCGACAATTCGCGGAACGTCCCGGTGACCTCTTTAAACTGCTGGTATTCCAACAGTCTTTGAATCAGCACTTCCCGGGTGTCTTCCTCATAATTGTCTTCCAATTCACTGGTATCTCTCGGCAATAATTTCTTGGACTTGTACTCGATCAATTCCGCCATTTCCGCAAGATACTCTCCGGCAATATCCAGATGAAGTTTCTCCATGGACCGGATATAGTCGATATATTGGTCCGCCAGAACATCAAGATCCAAGTTAAAAAGATCAAGTTTCTTTTCCTTGATCAGATGAAGCATTAAATCCAGCGGACCTTCAAATTGGTCGATGGTTACTTTGAATTCATCGGTAATCGCCATAGTTATTTTTCATCCAGATGCTTTTGTATGATCCCCTGCACTTTTTCTGCAAGTTCCGTCGTATTCATATCCTTGTACTCTTCATATTCAATCGGCTTATCATAGATAATTTCGATATGGCTGTCGTCATCATCATCGACATCGATAATGTACGAATTCTTCATCGTCACCGGAACGACAGGCACTTTCGCCAAAAACGCCGGCTTCAATGCTCCCGGCTTAAACTCTCCCATAACGGAACTCTTGGACCGGGTTCCTTCAGGATAAATAATCACCGGGCGTCCGTTCTTCAATACTTCGGCAACATCCTTCACCATCTGCAGGGATGCTCTCAAATCCGAACGGTCAAACGCAATCATCTCCATGGTTTTCATCCACGAAGAAATGATCGGGATTCTTAAATTTTCCTTCTTGGACACTAACGTGCACGGAGTTGTAACCGTATTAATAAAGATAAACGGATCCAAAGATCCCTGATGATTCGATACGAAATATACCGGAACTCCCAGCGGAATATTCTCAGTACCGGTCGCTTTCACGATGGCTCCGGAACTGTTCACGACGACATTTACCCAATGCTTCATGACCTGGAAACGCACGGGAAACTCTTCCCGGCGGCTCCTTAAGGAAGAAAGCCAAATCGGCAAGAGACAAAAGAACATACGGATCCATAAGAGAACTTTTCTCATGCGGAGCACCTCCTGCGGTAATCATAGACCGAAAAACCGTCCATCCGGCGAATTTCAAGTATATCAAAATCTTCCGTAAGATTCATCCGGAAAAAAGCATCCACGGTATATTGCGCATCAATGACGCTTAAAAGAATCCTGTCCGCGTACGGATACGCCGCCTCGTAAACGGATTTCCCTCCGGCGACAAAGAACTCACGTTCCGATTCCTTTGCGGCTTGAAACAGCGCACTCATTCCGGTTTCCGTTTTCACGGATTCAAACGGATACGAAAGAGACGGATCCTTCGTTAACACTATCGCAGTCCTTCCCGGAAGCGGTTTTCCGATTCCTTCAAAGGTTTTTCTGCCCATAATCAAAGTATGTCCGTACGTCGTTTTACGGAAGTGATCCATTTCCGCGGGAATTCTCCAGGGAAGACGGTTCCGGTAACCGAGTCCGCCGTTTTGATCTACGGCAAGAATAAGCGTAAGCATCTATACCGATACCTTTCCGGTAATCTTACCGTACGGATCATACCCTACCAGTTCAATATCTTCAAACCTGAAATCACGGATATCTTTGATTTCAGGATTCAATTTCAATTGCGGTAAGGGTCTCGGTTCTCTTTGAAGCTGGGTTTCAATCTGTTCAAAGTGGTCGTTATAGATGTGAATATCGCCGAATGTATGAACCATTTCGTAAGGCTCATACCCGCATACGGCGGCCACCATGGATAACAGCAGCGCATAACTCGCAATGTTAAAAGGAACTCCCAGGAACAGATCCGCGCTGCGTTGGTAAAGCTGAAGCGACAGACGTTTTTGATCTGCCGACACGTAGAACTGCATCAACGTATGACACGGCATTAATGCCATCTTTTCATTTTCTCCCGGATGCCACGCGGAAATAATCAGACGTCTTGAAAACGGATTGGTTTTCAGTTCGTGAATCAAATTCATCAACTGATCGTTTCCGTCAAAATCACGCCACTGTTTTCCGTAGATCGGGCCCAAATCTCCGTACTTTTCCGAAAATGCGTCATCCGTTAAAATACGGTCAATGAATTCCTCCATAGTCTCCCCGTGATAATCTTCGGAATCGGTAAATTTTTTATACGGCCATTCGTTCCAAATGCGGACCTTGTGTTCTGCCAGATAACGGAGATCCGTCCGGCCGGCAATAAACCACAGCAGTTCATACACAATCGCCTTGAAATATACTTTCTTCGTCGTTAAAAGAGGAAAACCCTTTGTAAGATCATATCGTGTCTGATACCCGAAACAGGACTTTGTGCCGGTGCCCGTGCGGTCCTTGCGTTCAATCCCGTTCTCCATTACATATCTGCAGGCGTCTAAATATTGTTTCATAGGAAATTCCTCCTTTTAAAAATTATACAGGATTTTATCTATTCCGAAGCGTTTTTCTTCTTCAGGGAGCGGATTCGCTTGGTTAAATAGCCAAATGACTCACCCGTTACGATTACCTGTGTGATCTTCTGATCTCCGTTATTGCAATGAAGCGTCGATAACCTTCCGCGTACGGAGATATAATCACCCGGTTCACTGGTCTCCATCAGATAATCTGCTTCCCCGTCCCAGATTTCGACCGGGAATACATCCGCTTCATATTCTCCTTCCGAATTACGGAAAGGACGTTCAACTTCCAGATCAAACATCAGATGTTCGAAATCCTTCGAGTCTTTCAGAATATAAGGCATTTTTACGATCGTACCGACTAAATTACATGAATTAAGCATGTTCATTCCCCCTTTTTGACAATACTTTACGTAATTTATCCGTTCGCTGCAAAACCGCAAAATCAGCTGTTTTGCATTGAAGCCAACTCTTAATTTCCGCAAAAAAAACCAAAAGACCGTTTTTGCGATTATTCCTGCACCGTAACCGTCAAAACTTCCGAACTCAGTTCAGAATAAGGAACCGGAGTTTCCGGAATCCCGATATTTCCCGCGATAAATTCTTCGATTGTTTCATCGATCTGCGCGGAAGCTTCAGGGCTTAACGCGGTTCCTTTGGTCACCTTGATCACATCTTCTTTAAACCCGCGCACATAATTTACTCCGGAAGTGTTTCCGGCTTCGTAATCCATCATAAACGCACGGAATAAAGCCGGATAATCCAACTCCATGAAGAACGGTGTGATTTCCCGGTAATTTGTCCCCAGACCGATATATTTCATTCCCGTGCGCATCGCATATTGATCAATCAGATGCTGAAGATATTCCCCGTTATACAGGATCGCATCAGACGACGTTACAATCGTCTGATAGATAATCTGATTGATTTTATTATCCGAACTCTCATGTACATTAAAATAGTTCACGGAGAAATTTTTTCCGGAATCCTGTATCGTATCTTCCGCGCCCTTTACGAACCCTTGGGCAAACATTGCGCTGCGTCGGTCATAGTACCTGTCCAGGATTCCCGCAGAATCATACCGGTTCAGCGGAACCGCTCTTCCGGCTAAATAACCGGCTTCATAATAATTGAAATCCAGCGCATGAAGATTCGGATACACATCGTCCCGAAGGTCTTCATAATACGTGTCAAACAGCACAAACTGAATGGACGGATAATCCGCGCAGACACTTTGAACCGTATCCCGGAATTCATCCGGTACAATTACAAAACGGCATTCCGCATTCTTCGCAAGATCCAGGGCTCCGCGAAGTTTGGACGGCGTATTATCCGTAATCGTAAACACAGAGTATTCAGATTTCGTTTCCTCACAATAGGACTGTACGGCGTTCAGTACCGGATCGGATTCCTCCGAGGCTTCCGCAGTCCGGTAGTTTTCAATCACCACAAAATCGGCGCGCGTGTTCTTTGTAGAATCCGCGCAGCCGGTGAATCCCAACAACAATCCCAGCGTGATTAACGCAGTGATGATCCGTTTCATTCTTCCTCCGTATCCTGAACAAATACTTCCCGCGGTTTTGAACCGTTCGCCGGCCCGACAACCCCGCGTTCCTGTAATAAATCTACAATACGCGCTGCCCGGTTATATCCCAAACCGAACTTGCGCTGAATTAACGATGTGCTCGCCTTGCGTTCCTTCACGACAAACTTCAGCACTTCCGAATACATCGGATCATCCTTATCGGTATCCGCGTATCCGTCATTGCCGGCGATATCGGAATGAAGCGCATTAAAGATTTCGTCCGCGTAATACGGTTTCGCCTGACGGGAAACATACCCTGTAATACGGTGTACTTCTTCATCGGTCACAAATACGCCCTGAAGACGTTTCGGAGTGATTCCCTGCGGTTTATACAGCATATCGCCGTTACCCAGAAGATTCTCCGCACCGGTCTGATCTAAAATAACCTTGGAATCGATTCCGTTTGTCACCGCAAATGATATACGGGACGGAATATTCGCCTTGATGACACCGGTAATGACATCCGTGCTCGGGCGCTGCGTCGCAACAATCAAGTGGATTCCCGCGGCACGTGCAAGCTGGGTAATACGCTGAACCGACTGTTCAACTTCTTTTCCTGCCACAACCATCAAATCTGCCAACTCATCGATGATCACAACGATGTACGGCATCTTCCGGATAACCGGGTCGTTCTTGTTTTCAACCCAGCGGTTATACTCATCCAGTTTCTTAACACCGGCTTTCGCAAACTTGTCATAGCGGTCATTCATCATCTGCACAACTACCTGTAAGATGCGGGCAGCTGTCTTCGGATCACTGACGACCGGTCCCAGCAAATGCGGCACATCCTTATATTCGGAGAATTCGACTTTCTTCGGGTCAATCAGAAGAAGTTTCACATCCGCCGGACTCTGGCGCAGCAGCAGCGAACAGATAATCGCATTCATGCAGACGGATTTCCCCGACCCGGTCGCACCGGCCACCAACAAGTGCGGCATCTTTTCCAGATCGCAGAACACCGATGTATCAAACAAGTCTTTGCCTAACGCAACAGCCAACGGCTTATTCGCAAACTTATCCGGAACATTCATCAGAAGATCGCGCATATGCACGGTCGTGTTTTCAACATTCGGAATCTCCACGCCGACTCCGCGCATTCCCGGAATCGGTGCCTCAATACGGATCGTACGGGCTGCGAGTTCCATCTTGATGTTGTCCTGGATATTGACGATGCGGTTGACATTGATACTGGCTTCCGGACGGATCACGAATTTCGTAACCGACGGACCGATATGGGTATCCATCAATGCCGCATGAATCGAGAACTGATCCAACACCTCGATTAAACGTTCACCCTTTTCTCTGGCCGCCGTCACATTGGCCATATTTTTCTTGGAAGAAGACGGATCCAGCATCCTTCCGAGATTCGGAAGATGATAATTCTTATAGTCGCTGTACTTCGTGCGTTCCTCCATTTCCGCCTTCATGTCCGCTTCATTTTCTTCCTCTTCCGGAAGATTCATCTGAAGCTGCGTATCCTGGAAATAATCACTTTCCCGCGGTTCTTCCTTAATTGACGGAGACGGCTTGTTTTTGACGGTCAAAGGACGCTGCGGTTCCTCTGTATACTGTTCCTCTTCATAGGATTTCGTCTTCGAAGAACTGTTCCCTGCCAGAGTAATGATTCCGTTGGGCTCATGACGGACCATTTCATTGAAATCGGATACTTTGATATCCGTTGTCTTCTTTTCCTGTTTGGTCGAAAGAGTGACAAGCTGTTCCTTCGGTCTTCTCGGTTCCGGTTCACGGTTACGGACTTCCTGGATCTTTTCCACGGTCTTGATAGAACCTTCCTTGACCTTTTCGGCAAACCGGAGGAAATACTTGCGGTCAACGATCAATACCAACGCTAATAAAAGCATCAGCCAGAAAATCACAAGAGTCCCCGTATAGTCAGCAAGCGAAGAAGTCACAAAATACAACCCGGCTCCGATGATTCCTCCCAAAGGATCCGCCGGTCTGGAATTAAAGATATCGGAAGTCTTTGCCCAAAATGCCTCGAATGCCGCCTTCCCGACCGCATGATCGGCAGGAATCGCCAAGTGAAGCAGCACCGCCAATACAATCAGTAAAAGGCCGAAATAGATCCGGTTGGACAAATCAATATATCGCATGCTGAAAATGATCCAGATGCCGTAAACAACCATCAAGATAAATACGACAATATAAAACTTTCCGAATAAGAACATCGAAATTCTGGTAAGCCAAACCCCGATTAAGCCTTTTGTCATTAACGCAATCAAACCGAGCGCAATCAAAACAACCGACTTCAGATAGTTCACAACTTCCGGATTCAGTTTCTTTTTCGGTTTTGTCTCCGGGACACTCTTCTTCCGTGTCCCGGAAGATTTGGATCCCTGTTTTCTGGTTGTTTTCGAAGTTTTTTTCGTCGCCATTCTATTCCTCACCCGAATGATCCACGTTGATTTCAATGATTGCCGGCAGGATCATCGGACGTTTGCCGGTTTCTCTTAATACATATCTTTGAATCTTTTCACGTGCTTCCACGCGTACTTTCAGATTATCATAGGTTCCGTTTTCAACATTCTCCACGATGATATCCTCGATCATTTCCGCAATGTTCTTCACGATGTAATCCGCATCCTTCAAATAGAACACGCCCCGGGACTGAACATCCGGTCCGCCGATGACCTTCTTCGTCTTAAAATCACAGACAATGCCGATTACGATGACCCCGTCCGTCGACAAAGCTTCGCGGTCTTTCAATACGAAGCCTGCGACATCCAGGTTTTCATCCCCGTCAATCAAAATCTCATCGAGGGAGATCTCCATGTTGACACTCTTAAGATTTCCCTTTTCGAATAACGCAACCTGTCCGTTATCCAGCAATACGATCTTATCCGGTGTAATTCCCATCTCGGTCGCCAAATGGGCATTGGCCAGAAGCGAACGGTAATCTCCCTTGACCGGAATATAGTATTTCGGTTTCATCAGATACATCAGCATCTTCAGATCTTCCGAAGACGCGTGCACCGGTTTGATTTCATGGGAATTCAAAGTAACGATCTGGACATCTTCACGGTACAGTTCGTTTTCCATAATGCCTGCCTCGACTTCGGTTCCGGTCACGATCGGCGCCGCGACAATTACGGTATCCGTCGGACGAAGTTCAATCATCGGATCTTCCTTCATGGCGATACGGTTCATCGTGCGGAATGCACGGTGACCCTGGCCTGTGACCAGCACAACGATATTGTCCAAAGAATTGGTAAACGATGTCGACGGAAGTTCTACGCCTTCCGGCAAGCGGTAATAACCGAGTTTTTCCTGGATACGGATCATATCCTTCATATCGTCGTTATAGAAGAATACACGCTTATGAAGCTTGGCGCATAATTCAATGATTTCCTGAATACGGCAGAAGTTCTGACTGAATGCACACACAATGATGCGTCCTTCCGCCTCAACCATCGGCTGTTCGATCTGTCCGCTGATGCGATGCGCGGGCGAAGTATAGCCTTCCTGGTTGGCGCGGGTGGATTCCGCCATCAGCACCAATACGCCCTTATGTCCGATATCCGCCAATTCCGCGATATCGCAGCGGTTCACCGGGTCATTGTTGTCATTTTCGAAGATAAACTCACCTGCGAATACGACGTATCCCTGATCGGTTTCAACTGCGACTCCGAAATTGTCTGCGATAGAGTGCGTCATACCGAAAGAACGGATCCGGAAATTGCCGATGACAAATTCTCCCGAACGCTTGATCCGGTGAATAATAGGATTCTTGATGCCGAATTTATTCAAGTCCCGCTCCAGAAGTTCCGCCGTCAGCGGAGCCGTAAAAATCGGTACGTTGAGTTGTTTTAAAAGATAAGGGACAGCACCCATGACATCGTAATGCGCATGCGTGATAATGATCCCTTTAAAGCGGTCTTTATTCTTTTCCAGATACGAAAAATCCGGAATGATGATCTCAATCCCCAGCTGGTTGGAATCGGGGTACTTGATCCCCGCGTCGATAGCGATGATTCCCTGTTCGGTTTCAACACAGTACATATTGCGACCGGACTCATCCAATCCGCCCAATGCATAAATTTTTACGCTCACGAGCCGCCTCCTTCTGCATGATAAAAATAGTTCGATGCTTTAAAGTAATTATACTTGTTTACCGTCCAAAGTCCAAGATTTCGCATCCAGGATCTTCACGCTTACGATATCTCCGGCCTTTACTTCCGAAGGCTCAAAGTTCACAAGTTTCATGGTCTCGGTATATCCGGACCAAATCTTTCCGTTCTTCTTGGAAGGACCTTCCGCCAATACTTTAACGGTTTTTCCGATATATTCGGTATTATGAAGTTTTCCCCACTTCGATACTGCCTGATTTAAGCGCGAAAGACGTTCGGATTTAACATCTTCCGGAATCTGGTCCTCCCGTTTTGCCGCCGCCGTTCCGACCCGCGGCGAATACGCGAAAGTAAATGCCGAATCAAAACCGCATGCCTCATATAA
>CACYEP010000007.1 GCA_902773425.1 uncultured Erysipelotrichaceae bacterium
CCCAACCTGCGTGCCGAGTTTAGAATTTGCGTTGCGGATTTTACGCATGCGGACAAGATGTTCCGCGTGCGTGCCGTGAGAGAAATTCAGGCGGGCGCAGTTCATTCCGGCACGGATCAGGTTTTCTAATGTTTCCTGGTCTTCACATGCCGGTCCGATGGTGCAGACAATTTTAGTTTTACGCATTGTTATACCTCCAACTAGACGAGACGTTCAAACATCTCGTAAAGATTTTTGCGTGATTTCTTAGGGGTTGTCAAGGCTTTTTCAAACGTCATATGTGTAATCTTGTTATCGATGATCCCGACACAGACTCCTCCGATGCCGTTTTCAATTAATTCTGCCGCATAATCTCCCATACGGGTTGCCAATATACGGTCATACGGTACCGGGGAACCTCCGCGCTGGATATGACCTAAGATTGTGGATCTCCCCGCGAAACCGGTCGCTCCCGATATTTTTTTCGCCAGAATATCCGCATTTGTCAGTTTTTCGGACAAAATCACGATGGCGTGATTCTTTTTCTTCGTAACTTCAAAATATTTCAATTTCTCCAAGATCTCGGTTTCATCGTATCCGCGTTCCGGTGTAATAACGATTTCAGCTCCGGTGGAAATACCGGCATATAAAGCCAGGTCCCCGCAATGATTACCCATGACTTCCACGACCGAACATCTGTGATGGGAACTGGATGTATCGCGAAGTTTATCGACCGCATCACAGATCGTAGATAACGCGGTATAGAAACCGATCGTGAAATCCGTTCCGGATATATCATTGTCAATGGTTCCCGGAAGACCGATGCAATTGATGCCTTTCGCAGTCAGGGAAGCCGCTCCGCGGTAAGTCCCGTCTCCGCCGATCACAACCAGCGAATCAATTTTGTGTTTCTTCAGCTGCTCAACCGCCTGATCCTGAACCGATTCCAGTTTGAATTCTTCCAGTCTTGCCGAACCCAAAACCGTGCCGCCGCGGACTTCCAGATCGGAGACGCTGTGTCGGTTTAATTCAAAGATATCCCCGTTCACAAGGCCCTTGTAGCCGTCACGGATTCCATATACTCTCATGCCTCTGGTTAAGGCGCTTCTGGTTACGGCGCGTATTGCGGCATTCATACCCGGCGAATCACCGCCGCTCGTCAAAATTCCGATTCTGTGTTTCATAAATATAACCTCCTATCGACGGGAAACTTTCACCGGTCTGGTTAAAGTTTCAATCCGTGTTTTGATCATATCCGCCTTATTCTGATCCGTTTCACGGAAAACAGTATTCGTAAAGTGATCCGTCAAATCATCATAGTTCCCGTAGGAAGTGACGATCAGAATATTCTCTTCTTCCGATAAATATTCCAGTACCGGAAGTAAAATCATATCTCTCCATGCGCTGGTAACCGTTTCCGCCCCGATTCCGTCCAGCACCAGGACATCCGCGGTCTTCATCAAACGGATCATTTCACGCATTTCATCCTGGGACAACAGATTTCCCCGAAGCTGCTGGGCGAGAGTCAGTACATTGAAATATGCGATGCGTTTTCCTTCTTTCGCAAGATCATTGGCGATTGCCGAGGCATAATATGTCTTACCCGACCCGGGCGGTCCGTACAGGTACAGGCCCTGCCGGTCCGGATCATTCATCCATTCCTTAAACGATACATACATCCTCAGAAGATCTACGGATCCGTCTTCGTGGTTCTCCGCCAGCAATTCCTTCATGGATAATGCGAGATCTTTTTTCTTTACGGAACTGTACAGATAATTGGAAAGGTATTTTTCTTCCTCATTTTTGCGAAGCATCTTTCCGCATGCCCTTGTATGAACTGTCAAACAGCCGTTATGTACGGTAATTTCCGGCTTAAAACCTTTGGGATGGTACGGACAATACTCAACGGATACACAATCCCGGCAGACCTTCCGGGAATCAATTGCCTTCGCGAGGGAAGAAAGATAGTCTTCCGCCGCATCATCCGGCAATCCGTTCCGGTTCAATAATTCCCGCACAACGGGATCCTTCAGGACTTTATCCCGCATGGCATCGCGAGCTTCTTTCATTTGACTTTCCAGGTCCTTCGAAAGGACAACAGGAGAAATCCGGTTCATTGATTCATCATTCATAGTTTATCCTTTCAGCAGTTTTAACAATTCTTCACGTTCCTTTTCGGAATCCGCAGACGCAGGTTCTTCCGGTTTCACACTCTTAACGGTCTGATTCACGCGCGGTTTACCTGCCGTTTTCATGATTCCTTTCGAACTTCCGATCTTTTTCATGGCATCTTCCGCAGTCTTAACATCCGCTCTGACAAAACTGGACGCAATTTTTTCAACCTGACTGCGTTTTAATTCACCGTTGCTGGTTTCCAGCGTATATTCTACCAATACATTAATGACCGGGGAAGGAAGCTTCCAGACGCGCATTAAATCATCCAGCAGTCTGGCATCGGCATCCGACAGCTTACGTACACCGTTTTGATGTCTTCGTAAGAATTCCGCCGGTGCGATATCATACGGACTCTTGCATTCCGCATTGCTTCCGCCTTTCACATCGTCTTTACAGCGCTGGTAAAGTTTGTTCAAATCAAGACCGGTAAACGAACGGTTGGTGCCGCGTATCATGCTGTTTCCGACATGGGCCACCATACGCTTGGCATCGATTCCGAATAAGACCGCAGTTTGACCGATATAATCGAGATTTTCTTTGGTGCGGAACTTTGCGGGAAAAACACGCAGCGAACAATTTTCAAAGAATTGTGCATAATCAAACGGATTTTCCGGTTCAAAGCTGTTTAATTCATAGGTACCGGAAGCTTTTTGATAGTCATCCTCGTTTTTCTTGGTCCAATCCTGATTATCCGTCGGGATCAGCTTATCCCGAATTTCCGTGTATCCTTCCAAAGAGACAGGAATCCGCGGAATTTCATTACGGATTTTCGTATATAAAGGCAATCCGGATTTTGCCAGAAAGAATCGGGACAATACCGGATGTTCCAAAAATTCATCCGGTGTTTTCGGCATTAAAGGTTCCAGAACAAACGAAGATCTTCCCTCTTCATCTTTTCTGAATACTTTTAATAATTCAAAGCGGAACAGTTCTTCGGATGCCCGGTTGAAATCTTCCGCCGTAAAGGATAATTGTTCAATCAAGACCGGGAAATCGCACGGATATTGTGATAAATCCGCATAAGAATACAGGTGCCAGAACAGTTTTTGCGCAGGTTCGCTTAATAAAACCGTATAGAAAAGACCGAACGACCGGAGTTCGTCTTCCGTGATCGTATTCATACGGCGAAGGTACACAGTGTCAATTTCTTTCGGTTTCATAAACTGCCTCTTAACAATTATACTCGTTTTCTTTTTCAGAAAGTAGAAGAATCAGACGGTCCGTTTTTGAAATCAGGTCGGATATATCCCCATTATTGGAAATAGTATAGTCGGAACGCCTTGCCTTTTCTTCCTGCGCAAGCTGTTTTAAACGTCGTTTCCTGGCTTCTTTGGGCATAATATGACGTTCCTTCATCAAACGCTCTTCCGCAATTTTCGGATCGGTAATTACCGCAACCGTCACATCGAAATATGTTTCCCACCCGGCTTCAAACAATAGCGGTACTTCCGCAAAAACAAGTCCATCCTTATGTTCATCCAAGAAATTCAAGACTCTTTGAAGAATCATTGGATGAAGATAGGCGTTTAAATCAAGGCGAAGCTGATTGTCCCGGAAAATCGCCAAAGATACAGCTTCACGTGAAAACTCCTCAAGGCCGAGAAGTTCAATGATATGTTGTTTTACAGGTTCTTCGCGAAGAAGCTGACTGTTGACCTCATCCGCAGAAATCACAGGAAACCCGCATCGCGAAAGATAACCGCAAACTGTGGATTTTCCGCTTCCGATACTTCCGGTAACCGCAACTTTCATTTTTGACACCTCATACAATAATATGTTCCTCTGCCGTGATACATTACTTTTTTAACCGGAGTACCGCAAATCCTGCAGGGTTCCTTCTCCCGGTCATGCACATTTACATTTAATTGAAACAATCCGGTAATCCCCGGTTCCGGGTTATAGCTGCGGATCGTGGTTCCGCCTGCTTGGATCGCCTCGGACAGGATCCGTCTTGTTTCATCGATCAAATATAGAATTTCTCGTTTTGAAAGACGGCTGAATCTGGCAGATGGACGGCGGCGTATCGCAAACGCGATCTCATTCGCATAGATATTTCCGATTCCCGCAATCACTGTCTGATCCAGCAGCACATCTTTCAGCGGACGGTTTTTAGCCTTCTTTTTCAGGTAATCCGCGGTCAGAGCCGGATCAAACGGTTCCAATCCGAGCTTTTGAATGACCGCAATTTCCTCGTCCTTTTTGTATAACTCCATCCTTCCGAACTTCCGGGTATCCTTGTAATAAAGATATCTTCCGTCGGTTAACAGGACTTTCAGATGAGTATGTTTATCGGTCAGATCATCTTTGCTGACAAAGAATTTTCCTTCCATGCGCAGATGAGAGACCCAAGTATAATGATCGGTAGTAATCAGAATATATTTTCCGCGCCTGCCGAACTTCCGGAAGTGTTCGCCCTCCAGCATGCGTTCAAAGTCTTTTTGATCCGGAGTATCCACCAATTTTCCGTACAAAACCGAAACCTTGCGAATTTCCGCGTCTGATAAACGCTTTTCAAGTGTCCTTACGACAGTCTCGACTTCCGGTAATTCAGGCATTACTTGGCCTCATACCATGTCGGACCGTATACCGCCACGGCTTCCAGCGGAACTTTCAATTCCATCGCGTGTTCCATCTCATTTTGAATGAGGTGACTCATTACCTCTATCTCATCTTTGGGAACATTAAAAATCAATTCATCATGCACCTGCATGATCATACGGGATTTTAATCCTTCTTCCGCTATACGGCGGTCAATTTTATTCATCGCGATCTTAATCAAATCCGCGGCTGTTCCCTGGATCGGCGCATTCATGGCCGCACGTTTTCCGAATTCTCTTCGCATATATTCCTTTGCGTGAATCTCCGGAATTTCTCTTCTGCGGTTCAATAGAGTCTTCACATAACCGTGATCTTCGCAATACTTAACGGTATCATCAAGGAAAAGTTTCACACGCGGGTAACTCTTAAAGTAAGTGTCGATATAACTTTGTGCCTCGTAGCGGTCAATTCCCAGCCGTTCCGCAAGACCGAAGTCCGAAATACCGTATACAATTCCGAAGTTCACGGTTTTCCCTTTGCGCCGTTCTTCCGGAGTGACTTTATTTTCCGGAATATTGAATATATCCATCGCCGTACGGGTGTGTACGTCAACATTCTTTCTGAACGTATCAATCAACACCGGTTCATCCGCCATATGAGCCAAAATACGCAATTCAACCTGTGAATAGTCCGCAGACATCAATACACAGTCTTTCTCCGGAATGAATGCTTTCCGGATGATTCTGGATTCTTCATCACGGATCGTAATATTCTGTAAATTCGGTTCCGAGCTTGACAGACGTCCCGTGGAAACAAGGCATTGATTATATTGCGTATGTATCTTTCCGTCTTCACGGATATACTTCTTCAATCCCTCAGCATACGTGCTGTAGAACTTTTGATATTTCCGGTATTCAAGAATTTTCTCTACAACAGGATGCTTATGGCGGAGTTTTTCCAGCACATCCGCCGCGGTGGAACGCTTTTTCCCTCCGTAAAGCCCCAGTTTGTCAAAAAGGATTTCACCCAATTGCTTCGGGGAGTTCAGATTGAATTCCTCTCCGGCCAATTCGTAGATTTCCTTGGATAAGCGCTCGGTTTTCTCGAAGGTTTCCTTCGCAATCTGATCCAGCATATCTGTATCAATGCGGATTCCCTCATCTTCCATTTTAAACAGAACTCTGGCTAACGGAGCTTCCACGTCATTGTATAATTTTTCAATTTCCAATTCTTTCAAAGATTTCTCAATCACCGGCTGTAAATCAAACAGGAATTCCGAATTTTCACACGCATAAATCAATTCTTCCTCAGGATCAACCAGTTTCGGCTTGTTCAATTTACCGAAAACATCTTCGACGCTTTTCGAAATGTTCCCCTGATACTGAAGAATACGGTCCTCATAGGCAGTCA
The DNA here is from genome assembly GCA_902773425.1 of uncultured Erysipelotrichaceae bacterium. GTDB lineage: Bacteria > Bacillota_I > Bacilli_A > Erysipelotrichales > Erysipelotrichaceae > RUG11872. The sequence continues at coordinate 6,103 of CACYEP010000007.1, forward strand.
TCGTATCATTCACAAGGAAGCTCGCAATCATTAAATCATAGGCACGGATGATGCCTTCATAGCCGTTGTTTTTGAAACGGTGATAATACTCTTTGATATCATACAAGGCTTTCTCTGTTTCCCCGTACATCCATTTGTAGAACGGTCCGGCAACATTTTCTGCCGGAAGATAATAGGAAGCTTCCTTCGTCGTAAACGAATACCCGCAAAATTCCCCTTTCGTATGATCCAAAGAAGAATAAACCGCAAATACAACGGTATTCCCGGTGAAAAGCGAAGGATCAAACGCGTTCAGGCGGACACGCTCCCTGGCGGATTTTTCGGACGAAGTTTCCGAGGGTTCGCTGTTGGTCAGATATTGCGAAACATCTCCCATTTCCTTGATCAATGAGCGCAGTTCATATTTCTTGTAGAATTCATATTCCCTGAGCGGATCGGGTTTATACGTTAAATCAAATCCGTGCACATCCACCGGAACATCGGTAAAAATCGTCGCGAGCTCTTTGGACAGTAACGCAACATCATGGTCAAGAATCAGATTCTCCTTCATCTTCCCCTTGAATTCTTCCGTGTGAGCCAAAACGTTTTCAACCGTTCCGTATTTTTCAATCATGGATAACGCGGTCTTTTCACCGACCTTGCGCACACCCGGAATATTATCTGACGGATCTCCCATCAAACCTTTTAGTTCAATGATTTCCGAAGGCTTTTTCAATCCGTAGGAATTCAATAATTCCGCCTCATCGACCTTCAGAAGATCCGTGATTCCTTTTTTCATCATATAAACGGTCGCATAAGGACGGATCAGCTGAAGAATATCCTTATCTCCCGTCAGGATCATGATTTCATCTTCCGGACGGTGTTCGACAAACGTGCCGATGATATCATCCGCTTCATACCCTTCAATTTCAAAACGGGTGATATTCACCGCATCCAAGTACTCCCGTACAATCGGAAACTGCACCACCAAATCTTCATCGGGATGTTTGCGGGTTCCCTTGTAAGCATCATATTTTAAATGACGGAACGTGGGTTTACGCGTATCAAAAGCCACCAGGATTTCTTCCGGAGAAAAGGACGAAACCGCCTTCCGGATCATATGAATAAAACCGTAAAGCGCCCCGGTCGGAATTCCGTCCGAAGTAGTCATACGGTTTGCGTGAAGTGTAGCGTAATATGCGCGGAAAACAAGTGAGTTTCCGTCAATCAATAACAGACGTGCCATAGTTATTCTCCGCTGCCCGACAAGCTTTCCAACGTTGTAAGGTTCTCATACATAATCGTCAGATAATCTTTGTTTTGGTTATATTCATTCTGCGTCAAAGAAGAAAGATTGGAAAGATTGACTTCGGTCAGTCCGCAATCGGCTTTGACACGTTCATATAACGCATTCATGGCTTCCGTCATATTGGATTCTTTCAAAATGTACTTGACGTCATCCGCGTTGATGCGGTTTTCAATGGCTTGGATCTGATCTTCGGTCGGAAGCGCACCGTATCTCGACAAAATTAACGGATAAATGCCGATATTGTAGTCCTTCTGCCAATTGCCGAAACTCGGAGTTACCGTCACCAGTTTCAATCCCATCGAAGATAACAGGGAGTATTCCGAATCCAAGCGGACCAAATCTCCCTCCAGCGAACGGAAATTCGCATTATAAACCGCCGCATTGGTCGGATCTTTCGCGCTGAGCCATTCGAGTACGGTCCGCGCCATGGAAGTAAGCGCAATCGGGTCCATCCAGATTCCCATATCCTTGCCGTACGTATCGGTCATATTGAACAATCCGCCCTCATACCAATCCGATTCCACAACGACCTTGCTGCCGGAAATCTCACCGGTTGTATAACGTTTAAAATCATAGATTGCTGCTAACGCGGATAAATCAATGATTTCCGCATTCGAACTCTTGATCTCGTCTTCATAAATCGTCCAATACGGTTCCAAATCGCCTACTTTTAAGATCAGATGTGCCTTATCCAGAGAGTCCTTGTAATCCGAAGCAATCTGGCTTACCTGAATCGGGCTGACGCCGTCGGAAAGGTTCTTGATATCAATATAATTACCCGCAATCCGTTTCAAAACATATTCCATCGGATAAATCGTATATCCGACCGTAATTTTTTCGGCGGAACACCCGCTGAACATAACGATTTCGGCGCAGACAAGAAGCGCCGCAATAAATTTTTTCCATTTCTTCATCATAGTTTACTCCTATGCTGTTTTCTATTATATCATACAATCCACTTCGGGTATCTCTTATCGTTTTTCAAATTCCATGGTATTCTATAGACAGAGGAACCATGAAGAATCAAACTGTTTATAAATATATCCTGTTTTTGATCGGAGCATTTTTCTTGGGCACAGGCATTGCCTTAAGCGATATCGCCCACCTGGGAGTCGATCCGATGAGTGTAATGATCTTAGGTGCAAGCTATCATCTTCCGATTACCTTCGGTATGACAAACTTTGCGCTTTCCATCCTTCAAATCATTATTTCCTATTTCCTGGATAAGAAAAATATTACTTTGGCGACATTTCTTGCGATGTTATTCACATCTTTAGGAATCGATGCGGTCGGCGCTTTTCATTGGCAGACTCCTTCCGCACCGTGGAATTTCGCCGTTTTGATTTTTGGATTCCTTATTTATTGTATATCTGTCGCATTATGCCAATTTCCCCGCTGCGGCTACAACAGTTATGACTGCGTAGTGTTCGGAATTATGAAACATACCGGCAAGCCCTACCATACGATCCGCTGGTTTGTTGATATTACTTACCTTTTGATCGGCTGGATCTTAGGCGGAACAATCGGCATCGGAACCGTGATCGTTATGCTGTTTGCCGGATATATCATTGAATTTGTACTGAAATTCTTTGAGAAAGTTCTGCCGCCCGCTGAGTAATCTTTGCTTGCAGTTTAATCTTCATCAAACAGTTTGCTTAAAATCATCTCACGGTGATTGAGAAATAAAGATGTCAGTCTGTAAGAATCCGTGTCTTCGTAATCGATGACACGCATTTTTTCATCGAGCGAATAAATCGTCGCTCCCGGGAACCCTAATAATATAGGCGAATGCGTTGCAATAATAAACTGGGAACCGTGCTTGACACTCTCATTGATTTCCGACAGCAACGTAATTTGTCCCTGCGCGGATAACGCAGCTTCCGGTTCATCCAGAATATAAAACCCGCCGGGACGGAAATGCCTGCTTGCTGCAGCCAGGAAACTTTCCCCGTGACTCTTGAAATGGAGATCTTCCGGAGGCGCTTTGGAAGAAGAGTCGCGTGAATATTCCGCTTCTTTGGTGGCCACATTGTAAAAACTCTCAGCGCGAAGAAAATATCCCCATGCCGCTTTACGGTAAGAGCGTATCAATTTCATTGCGCGGCAAAGCTCCGAATGGGAATCAAAGGTAGAAAACGAATAATTGAGGGTTCCCCCTTCCGGATTAAACCCGTAAGCAATCGCAACGGCTTCTAAAAGAGTCGATTTTCCGGACCCGTTTTCTCCGGCGAAATAAGATACCGGTGTCTCAAACCGCAATTCATTTAATTCTTTTATAGACGGAATATCCCGCAGATAACTGTCATCGGGAATCCTATCCCAATCGATTCTGAATCCGCGGACTATCAAATCCTGATTCATATAAGAATTCCCTCCAAATGATCGCATTCATGCTGGATGATCTGCGCAATCCATCCGGAATACTTCGCCGTATGAACTTTCATCAAAGAATCCTGATATTTCACGGTGATATTACGGTAACGGACGGTTTTACGAGCACCTGACAATGAAAGGCATCCTTCTTCTGTTTCATACGCTCCGGATTTCTGCAAAATGACCGGATTAAACATCACAAGATTTCCGATACCTGCGGACACTATAATGATTCGTTTTGTATATCCGATCATGTTGGCTGCCATCCCTGCGCATTCATTGCGGTGATGATTCAATGTATCCGATAGATCTTTTGCGATATACGCATCATGCACGTCCGCATCGGACGATTTTTGTTTTAATAGGAATATGTCTTTGACAATTGGTTTAATCATACAGGCACCTCTATGAATCACTATACACTAAATGTATCAATTTTATGACCCGGATACGGTACATTCCCTGCCTATATCAAGTAAAATAGAATCGGAAAGAAGTGATAATAATATGTTTGAGTTTGAAATATCCGGCATTCATGTCTTTGTAACCGGAGCGCAAAACGGAAAGGTTCCCTGTGTGATTTATAATTCCGATCAGAATGACGGGCTTAAAGTATATGAAGAAATACAGAAAATCACGGATATTCCGTTCACTTTTGCTGTACTGTCCGGATTCAATTGGAATGATGATCTGTCTCCCTGGCCGATGAAATCCTTTACGAAATGGAGCGCAGATTTTGCCGGTAACGCAGATGATTATCTAAATGTAATTACAGAACAGATTCTGCCGGAAATCAGCCGGAAACTGTCATTCAAGCCGGCCTATTATGCCATCACCGGATACTCCCTTGCCGGTTTATTCGCCGTCTACTCACTTTATAAAACAGACGTATTCAAGCGTGCAGCCGTTGCGTCCGGATCATTATGGTACGAAAACTTCATTACCTATGCCAAAACACAGAAAATGGCTGCGAAGCCGGATGCCGTATACTTCTCTTTGGGAGACCGAGAATCCCGCACAAAAAACGAAATCATGCGAAGAGTTGAGGATAATACGGCAGAGCTTTGTGAATTCTATAAAAGCCTCGGTATTCAATCCGTCTTTGAACTGAACCCGGGAGGTCATTTCCAGGATTGCGAAAAACGGATGGCCAAGGGAATTGCGTGGATACTAAAATAGAAACCGGGCGGTTCCTATTTTCTATTTTCGAATAAAACTATCATCTTTTACAGGGCTCTCCTCACTTGAAAAACGTTCAATCTTCATGTGAAGATCATATTTATTCCGTAAAGAAGCAATCGTTTGCATCATTTCGGATGCGTGATGAATATCCAGTGCTTCTTGGTTTTCCCATTGGTCCACCAATAAGACGGTTTCCGGGTCTTCCATCGATACAAAATAACTGTACCCGATATTTCCTTTTTCTTCACGGATCTTTTGGACAGTTCCGGACGAGATCATTTCTTCCGCAAATTTCCGCGCGTTTCCGTTTACTCCCGTATAAAACAAATGTACTGTAATGCTCATATTACTCCTATAATTCCGTATACTTATCTGCTTTTCCTTTGGCTTTTTCCACCGGATACTTCTTTTCGTTCTGATCACATTTCCGGTTGATGATTTCATCCGGGTCAACACCCAGCTTATCACATAGCTGCAGACAGTAATTCATGACATCCGCAATTTCCTCGCATGCGTGTTCCTTATCGAATTCAATATCATTCCATTGAAAACATTCCAACAGTTCACCGGCTTCAATCACAATACTTTTTGCGAGATTGGACGGGCTGTGGAATTGGTCCCAATCCCGGTCTTCCGTAAACTGTTTGATGCGCCGGAGTGTTTCATCTTTAATCATAGTTCTTACCTCAACGATTCTATTATAGGATGGTTTGGCCTGAAACAAAAGAAAACGGCGGATATTCACCCGCCGTAAATCAGAACAGGAATTAAGCTGCGCACCAGCCGCCGTCAACCGCAAGTTCCGCACCGGAAATAAACTGAGCTTCATCGCTTGCGAGGAATAAGACAGCCTTCGCAATTTCAGACGGATCACCCGGAGCCGGAGATGTCGCCAGGTTCGGCTGAAGCTTCGCGTATGCGTTCATGTTCGGCATTCCCATAGATGTAGAGATCTCGGTTGCGAATCCGCCCGCAATGATCGCATTGGAACGGATGCCTTCCGCTTTATACATGTAAGCTGTATTTCTGGATAATGTAACAACCGCAGACTTGGAAGAGCAATATACTGCACCTGCGCAGGTCTTATACGCACCTTCGGAAGCGATATGGACGATCGATCCCTTGGAGCCCTGTGCTAAGAATGTATTGACCGCTTTTCTGGTTGCGTAGAACGGACCGAACACATTGACGTTGAATACAGCCTGGAGTTTTTCATCAGAAAAATCACCTACGGCTGCCATGTCATCCATGATGCCGGCATTATTTACAAGAATATCGAGTTTGCCGAATTTTTCAACAGCAAAGTCAATCATGCCTTCGTTGACTTCTTTCGAAGAGATGTCTCCCGGATAAGCTAGAACCTTGCCTTCTTCATTTGCTAAAGAAGCAGCCAATTCTTCCAAACGTTCTTTTCTTCACGCAACCGCAACAACGCAAGCGCCCTCTTTTGCAAAATACGTAACGATTTCTTTGCCCATGCCGCTCGAAGCGCCGGTCACAACTGCCACTTTACCGCTTAATCTTCCCATATAGTCCTCCTTGTTAAGCAATTAACAAGCATAGTGTAACGAATGAATCCTAAAACTTCAAGTGAATACACAAGGAATATGTTCATTTCCTGTTTCAACTTAGGATTTCGTACAAAGTTCTTGTGAAAAATACTTTATTCATCCGAAAAATGAAATATAATGTAATAAAGAGGACGAATTTTCATTCATAGAAAGGGGCTCATAATATGGGAAAATTTGTAGTAAAGAAGACGAATACAGGCGTTAAATTTGATTTGAAGGCTGTCAACGGTCAGGTTGTTGCGACTTCCGAAGTTTACACCAGCCAGAAATCCTGCTTAAACGGCATTGAATCCGTTCGTAAGAACTCTCAGATCGCTTTGGTTGAAGACCAGACCAAGGAAGGTTACGAAGAACAGAAATGCCCGAAATTCCAGGTTTACGTTGACAAGGCCGGCGAATTCCGTTTCCGCTTATTAGCGACCAACGGACAGAACATCTGCCATTCCGAAGGTTATACCACAATTGATAACTGCTATAACGGAATTAAATCGGTCATCAACAACGCTGCAGATTCCGAAATCGTTTTACCGGAAGAATAGTACATAATTCACGCATAATGCATAAGGCGTAAGTCATCTTACGCCTTTTTTCATTTCTGCCATTGGAAGACCATGCCGTTGATGGTCAGCTTACCGCTGGATGATGAAAGAACCTTAATGATACCCGCCACACAGCCGATACACATCAGCCACGCAAGAAGCGCCGCCGCACTGATCGCTCCGCCGAACATCACGGATCCGAGTCCTATGATCATGCTTTTCATAGTATTTCCCCCTTTCAATTCTTATTACGAGGGAATCCTGAATTTTCCGAAAAAAAGGGTCCCTTTTCAGGGACCCGGCATCCACTTCTAATCTTCTTTGCGTACGTCTAATACGCCATATCCTCCGTCATAACGGTGGTAAACGATACTTAACTGTCCGTCTTCCTCATCCGTGTAAACGAAGAAGGAATGGCCGACCATCTCCATCTGAAGAATCGCTTCGTCCAGACTCATCTTTTCGGCAACAACCAATTTGGTGCGTACCGGAGTGTCTTTTGCGTCCTCTTCCAGTTCCAAATCCACGAAGGATTTCGCTAAAGAGGAACGGTGTCTGCGGTTCAGACGGTTCTTCTGGGTGACGATCTGACGCTGAAGTTTCGCGGTTGCCTCATCCAATGCCGTACGTAAGTCAACGTTGGTTTCTTCCGCACGCAGGATCCCGGCCTTCGTATTGATTGTAATTTCAATACGAATCTGTGAACCGACTTTCTTAAGAACACAGTTCGCTACATCACCGTCATCGATGATGAAGTACTGGTCAAGAAATTCAAGTCGTTCCCGGATGGCCTCCTCTGTCTTCGGACTGACGCTTACATCTTTCCCATGGACCTTAACATTCATATTGTTACCTCCTTTGGACCTTGATCGAGAAGTGAAATGTACCCGTATTTATTCGCTCAGAGGTTCTTTAGGGAATAATACTTCACGCAAAGCGCTGTTTAACTCTTCGGTAACTTCCGGATGAGCCAACAGGTAGTTCCGCGCGGATTCCCTTCCCTGCGCGATTTTCTCTTCTTTATAGGTAAACCAGGAACCGCTCTTTTGGATCATTCCGTTTTCTACAGCAAGATCCAATACTTCGGATACCCTGGAGATGCCTTCACCGTAGCGGATTTCCACAGTTGCCGTCTTAAACGGCGGAGCGACCTTGTTCTTTACAACCTTAATAATTACGCGGTTGCCGACTACATCGGTTCCGTTCTTAATCGCTTCCGAACGGCGTACGTCCATGCGGATCGATGCGTAGAACTTCAAAGCGCGGCCGCCGGTTGTTGTTTCCGGATTACCGAACATGACACCGACTTTTTCACGGAGCTGGTTAATAAAGATCGCGGTGCATCCTTTTTGGTTGATGACGCCGGATAATTTACGCATTGCCTTGGACATTAAGCGCGCCTGCAGACCGATGGAAGAATCACCCATTTCGCCGTCTAATTCCGCCTGCGGAACGAGTGCGGCAACCGAGTCAATGACGACCAGATCAATGGCACCCGAACGGATCAGCATCTCAGTAATTTCAAGAGCTTCTTCTCCGCTGTCCGGCTGCGAAAGAATCAAATCATCAATATTCACGCCCAATTTTTTCGCATATTGCGGATCGATCGCATTTTCCGCGTCTATAAACGCAGCTCTTCCGCCCTGTTTTTGAACTTCCGCGATGGCATGAAGCGCAATGGTTGTCTTACCGGAAGATTCCGGACCGTAAATCTCAATAATTCTCCCTTTCGGATAACCGCCGATTCCCAGCGCTTTATCCAATCCCAACGACCCGGTCGGAATGGCATCCACATCTACGCTGGCGCGTTCACCGAGCATCATTACCGATCCTTTGCCGAATTCTTTTTCAATCTGACGGACTGTTTCCGCCAAGGCTTTATTCTTTTCATCCAATGTTTCCATAATTTTTCGACTCCTATCTACTGTTAATTACGCAGCAATTTGCCGGTTTCCTTTATTTTGTCTCCAAAACATAATCTTTCATCTGTAAGAAATAGTCGATTCCGCTTGCCGCAGACAGGATCACTGCCATCCAGAGAAGAATATTCGCCATCGGAATTCCGATCCATTCAAACGGAACGTTTCCGAGAAGAATGAAGATTACCGCAAACATCTGTGCAACGGTTTTGCACTTACCTAGCATTCCGGCCGCCACAACAACTCCCTTGCCGGCCGCCATCATTCTCAATCCGTCCACAATCGTGTCGCGCCAGATAAAGATCAATACAACGAACAGCGGAATTCTTCCGTCCACTGCCAACATGACAAACAAAGTCGTAGTCAAAAGTTTATCCGCAATCGGATCGATAAATTTTCCGAAAGTTGTAACCAGATTATTTTTTCTCGCCAGATAACCGTCGAGGAAGTCTGAGAAACTTCCGACAACGAAGATCCCGAGCAAAATCAAATCAAGCACAGGGATCCGTACAGACATCGCATCCACGTACCCTAAGGAGATACCGAATTGTGCGTATGGGAAGCATTTAACCAGAACGCAGACCGGAACTAAGATCATGCGGAAGACAGAAATTTTATTCGGGGTATTCAAGAAAATCCCTCCACTCCTATATCTGTCTATATTATACATCCTGTCGAATCTAAAAAAAAGAGTCCGCAGGGACTCTTCATTCCTATAGAACTGTAAGCCATGTTCTGTCCTTTATATAAAGGGATGACCATTTATCTGCGGAATTACTTCCGCCCCGTCCGCACTTCGGTTCGTGTTTCAGGGTTCCTCTACCAAATTTGAGTTTCTCGCTTGAGGGGTTTACCGCGTTCCACCCGCACGGTTTCCCGTGCGCTCGTCTCTTTGGCACTTTATCGCTTATTCCCTGGGCAAAGCCTTTAGGAAAGTCAGCGGCCGTCAGCTTTCGCTGCCCGGATTTATTATTTCATCCGGCACAAACACTACAGGCATCACAGCCTGTGCGAGCATGGACTTTCCTCTGCTTTCGCAGCAGTCATCCGCGCTATAGGCATTAAGGTAACTAAAGTTTTCTTCCGCCGAAGACTGCAGCTTCCAGTCTGGCAAGTCTTCTTAACATGTCCGCGTTGGTTCCCGAAGCAAACGGGTTCGCTTCTTCTTCCGGGACTTCTTCTTTCTGCGGTTCCGGTTTAACGGCATTTTCCTTCGCAGCCGCAAGTTCTTCGCGTAAAGCGACGATTTCTTCCGCCTGTTTCCGGTTCACTTCTTCCAGCTTCTTCAGCTTATCTTCGAATACTGCGTAATCATTCATGACCACATCAAGGAAACGGTCGACTTCGATCGGAGAATAGCCTTTATAATCGATCGCCGGCTCAAAATCCAGGATATCGTCCGCGCTTAACTGTACTTTTTCCTCCGCGTTTTCAGCGGAAACCGTGTTTTCTTCAAAGTATGTCATAACATATTACCTCTTGTATATCTTATCTTAAGATTTGATAAACTTCAATGTGAAACTCCCCATAAACAAGACAAATGCCGGCTTTTAAAGTATAATTTGAACCGGGTGATCAAATGGTACATTATCCCAACGGACAAACGTATATCGAAAAGGAAATCAAACAGGGAGCCGGCGGACGGGGAATGGATCTGGAAAAAGATTTGAACCTCACCAACACCTATTACCTGGAAACCGACAAGGCAGTCATCTATAAGAAGCCGACGCCGGTGCAGGTCGTTAAGGTAGATTACAAAAGCCGTTCGACAGCCAAGATTACCGAAGCCTATTACAAGACCCCGAGCACCATCGACTACAGCGGTGTGTACAAAGGATACCATCTGGACTTCGAGGCAAAAGAATCGCGCTCCAAGACTTCCTTTCCGCTCTCCAGCATTCATAAGCATCAGATCGATTACATTGACAATGTGATCCGTCACGGCGGAATCAGCTTCGTAATCGTGCGTTTTGTGCTGCTGGAAGAGACATATTTGATCGAAGGTGCTAAAATAGTGAACGTATATCGTAACCGCACCAGGGAAAGCATCCCCTATACATGGTTCAAGGAGAACGGATATCTTCTTCCCTTCGGACTTGCCCCGCGGATCGATTACCTGAAAATTGTAGATATCCTGATTGCCAAGGAGGAAGCATATGGCGAATAAAAAGAAACGTCCTCTGACGAAGCTGGAGAAAAAGCTGCGCCGGAGAATTGTATGGAACCGGATCCTGATCATCATCTTATTGGTCGGCATCCTGGGAGTGGCGTGCGGATCCGCCGCGATTTATACAATTATTAAATCCTGTTCCATCACACTGGATGTAACGGACTTCAAGTCCACCGAAACAACAACGATCTTTGACCGCAACGGTGAAGAAATCGCACGTGTCGGTGTGGAAAACCGTATCAATATTACATACGATCAGATTCCGCAGGTTGTGATCGACGCGTTTGTCGCGGTAGAAGATTCCCGTTATTTCGAACATGCGGGATTCGATATTCCGCGATTCGCAAAATCCGCGATCGTCAATGTACTGACCCGAAGCATCGCACAGGGCGGAAGTACCTTAACGATGCAGATGGTTAAGAATACCTATTTCGTTACCGAAGAGGCTTTGGCCCCGAATACGGTCGACCGTAAGGTACAGGAAATTTATCTGGCGATGCAGGCGGAAAAAATCATCTCCAAAAAGAAGATTTTCGAACTGTACATCAACAAGATCAATTTCGGCGGAAGCACCCGCGGTATCCAGACGGGCGCGAAGTATTACTTCAACAAGGATGTATCCGAGCTGACATTAAATGAAGCTGCGATTCTCGCAGGTGTCATCAACGGACCGAACCTCTACAATCCTTACTACAACGTCGATTATTGTGAATCCAGACGCTGGGAAGTTTTATACCAGATGGTAAACCATGGGTATATCACCCAGGAAGAAATGGATGCGTGCCTTGCGATTCCGATTCAGAATCTTCTGAGCGGACAAAGCCGCGGATACGGTGAAAACACAACCACCGACCTGCAGAGCTATATCGATCAGGTCTTGAATGAAATCGAAGAAATCACCGGTGAAGATCCATATACAACTCCGATGAGAGTCTATACGGCCATGGATCCGGCTGCCCAGAAAGCGGCGGATGAAATCTGCCAGGGCAAAACAATTGATTACCTCGGTGACGATTACTTCCAGGTAGGATTTGCGGTCGTCAACAACCATACGGGCGAAATCGTCGCATTGGGCGGCGGACGCGGAAGAACCGGTGAAAGAACTTTCAGTTTCGCAACCGACACAATGGCGTCCCCCGGTTCCTCCATCAAGCCGATTCTGGACTATGCCCTCGCCTTCAACTATGCGGGTGTATCCACGGCGGATGAAGAATACGACAAGCCGACCAAGTGGGAATGGACAGATATTGAATTCCACAATGCGGGCGGAAGAGAATTCGGCATGCTGAATATCTACGACTGCCTGGCACGTTCCTTAAATATCCCGGCGATCAAGCTTCTTCGTAAAGCAAGAGCCGCTATGGGAGAAAATAACGAAAAGATGGTCATCAACTACATGAAAGCCATCGGATTTGATTCCTGGGTCGCGGATAACTTCGCGGAACAGTACGGTATCGGCGGCGCCAGCATGATGGCTTCCCCGTTACAGATGGCCGGAGCCCAAGCGATGCTGCTGAACAGCGGTATCTATATTGAACCGCATTGCATCACCCGCATTGAGTATTTAGACAGTTCTCTCGAACCGTATACTCCGGACTATCAGGGTATTCAGGTCATTACTCCGCAGGCTGCATACCTGACATGTGACTTATTAAAGAACAACGTAGACCATCACGAATGGTTACCGAATGTCGGTGAAGTTGAACGCTGGTATCCGGTATATTCCAAGACCGGTTCCAGTAACTGGGACTCTGACGCAGCAGCAGCCCTCGGCGTACCGAACGGTTCGATGCGTGACCACTGGCAGAATACTTCCACCGAACAGTTTACGGTTGCTGTATGGACCGGTTATGAATCGGCTTCGAAGGATCACCGTTCCTACTTCTCGGATGCGGCCTCCAATTACAACTACGCAGGAAAGATCGGCGGTATCATGATCGATACATTGGCTGAATCCTACGGTGTTCCGAGCAACGGCGTTACCCGCCCGAGCGGATTATCTTCCGTCACCTTCGTCAAAGGATCCTGGCCTTACATTACTCCGCCGTCCTATTGCCCGAAGGAAATGATTGTTACGGGTATCGCTTACAACCCGAAGACGGTTTCCTGGAAAGATCCGAGTATCGAACAGATGACCGGGCTTGAGGCTTACGTGCTTGAACAATCCACCAAGTACAACAAGGAAGGCACATCTTCTACAACGAATCTTACGGTTTCTGTAAAATGGCCTGCCTACCCGGTTGCCTATGACAAAGTATTCACCAAACAGGAACTTGAAGGCGGAACCGACGGAATCCCGTCCAACCCGAACAAGGAAGCCGTTGTCGGCAAGCTTATCAATGTTGCGGAAATCTACCTGGACGGCGAATTGGTTGAAACTCTGAATGCAGATACCTTCGAAAAGAAATCAACAAAGGACAGTACGAAAGAAGCTACGCTCACCTTCTCGAACCTGACTCCGGGTGATCACGTAATTACCGTAAACGGATTCTATCAGTTCTCCAACGCTAAGATTCAATGCGATCCGGTCATTGACACAGCTACCTTCTTCGTTCAGGAAGGTCCGAAACCGGAACCGATTCCTACACCGGAACCAGTTGATCCGACTGTTCCGGAATAAGACAGAAAAAAACGCTCTGTGAAGATTGCAGAGCGTTTTATTATTGTCTGTAGAAATCATGGATCATTGCGTCGTAATAAACATCACACAGTTTTTTACGCGCTGCTTTGGCTTTCTTTGTCCAAGGCTGTAAGAGATCAAACGCGTGAACATCACCGTGATAAACATCCAAAGAAGCGTGAATTCCCACTTCTTTTAACCGGTCAATGTATTCCAAAGTTTCGGTATAAAACGGTTCGCCGTCCTGGACGAAGGTATAGGCGGCAGGCAGCCCTTGATAATCGTTTTCCAAAGACGGAGACGCGTATTTCGGAATATCCGAAGTCCCGTATATTTTTCCGAGATAACGTTTCCATGCTCTGTGATTCCGCTTGGTGTTCCAAATCTGTCCGTGATTATTACGGGAAGATTCCGTATCAAAAGCATCAATCATCGGATATAAAGGAATCTGGTATGCCACCGGGATACGTTTTTGATCGCGCGCATATAAACAGACGGCAGCCGTCAATCCCCCTCCTGCGCTTTCCCCGCCGACAATGATCCGGTTTTTGTCAATGGATAATTCCTCCGCGTGATCATACATATACTCTAATGCCGTATAGCAGTCTTCAAGCGCAGCCGGATATTCCTCTCTTAGGGATAAGCGGTACTCGGGAGATACGACAATGCCGCCGAATTTCTTTGCGAGCATTTTTCCGCAGGAACCGTAGACCATGGAGGCCATTCCCGTTTCATATCCTCCTCCGTGAATCCATAAGATGCCGGGTACTTTTCGATCTTGCACGCCGTATTTCAGCACAATCAGTTTCAAAGATCCGGCTTTGGACGGAATTCGCAGTATTTCTCTTTTCATTTCGTCTTACCTTTCAGATAGACGCAGAAGCTTTCAAACGGACATCCCCCGCAAAGCGGTCTTTGGGCTTTGCAGCGGTATCTTCCGAAGAAAATGAACAGATGATGCGCACGGATCCAGCGGTACTTCGGTATTTTGCGTTTTAACGTGCTTTCCGTGCCTTCTGTGCTTTCATCAGGGTCAACGAGTCCTAATCTCTTTGAAACTCTTTCGACGTGTGTATCGACAGCTAATGCAGGAATCTTGAATCCCTCCGCCTGAATCACATTTGCCGTTTTCCTTCCTACGCCGGGAAGAGAAGTCAAATCGTCAAAACTCTCAGGCACCTGTCCGTCGAATCTTTCATCCAGATCCTTTGCGGTTTTCTTAAGATTCAAGGCTTTGTTGCGGTATAAACCGATGGAACGGATACAATTCTCCAGATCTTTCAGATCGGCGTCCTTCATCGTACGGGCATCCGGATACATATCAAACAGCGCCGGGGTTACCTTATTGACGGATACATCGGTTGTCTGCGCAGATAAAATCACGGCACATAGCAACTCAAAAACATTCCGGTGATCCAGTTCGCATTTCGCTTCGGGAAACATATTCTCTAACTCATCCAAAATGCGGTTGGCTTTAGTCTTCATGTTTGCCTTTCAAAACTTTTTCAATATAAGACATGGATAATTTACGGTACATGGACGCATCTCTCAACGCATCCAAAATATCTTCTTCACTGTAAAGGTTCTGCAGATCAATCAGACGGGAGATTTCATTGGATGAGAGAGTCCTTCCGAATTCCGATTCAAATTCCTGTAACGCCGGCATTGTATCCGGAGTGACCTGTTCTTCACGGAATACACCGTCCATACGGAACTTTAAAGAATTACCGCGCACTTCAATGCGCAAAAAATTCCTGGCTGTCAGTTCCGAGAAAATTTCATCGATCCGGGATTCCGGAAGACCGCTGATACCGGATAAAGTTTCGGACGAACAGCGTTCTCTCTTTTCATTCATCAGATCTATCAGGGAAAGAATCAAAAACTGTTCCGGTGTCAGTTTTAATTTTCCGGCATTTTCCAATAACCACGTGCGGCGGTCTACATAACTCTCTTTATACCATTCATTCATAAAATCACCCCGTATGAGTATCATATCACAAATTTGATCCCCCACTTCCTTCTATGATAAAATTGACCTGTATGAAAATATCAAGAAAAGCACTGTTCTATGCATTCGTTGTATTACTGGTCATCGCCGGCATCTTTTTCATGGTGAAAGCCACTAAACCGGAAGAAGCGCCTGTAATTCATCATTCTACCGGAAGTTACGATCTGTCCTACGAAGATGTTAATGCGTTTGTCTATGCGACAAACGAGCCTACCGCATTATTCTTTTACTCATCCGATGATCCCGATTCCCAGCTGGTAATCAAGAATATGCTGGATATTGTAAAAGTAGAAAACAACATCACAATTTACCCGAAGCTCTACTACGTGGATATGGCAGATTATTCCGGAGATCATCTGGATGACTTTATCCTGAACAATTGGTCATTCCATCATTATCCGGCCTTCCTGATCATGCAGATCAAAGACTCAAAAACGTCTGTCTCCGATGTGCTGGAATGGGTTGCCGATTCCCCGTATTCCATAAACGATGTAAGGGACTGGCTGGCAGAACATAACATTATTCCGTAAAAAAGCCCTGAATCCTCAGGGCTTCATTATATCTTGCCTTCTTTTCGAAGGAACTCCAGCTGCAGTTCCCTCTCTTTTACTACGGCTTTCTCCAGATCTGTTTCCGCCAAGCAGATCATATCCGATACGTCATAACCGCGGCTCGGATCCAGTTTATCCGCCAGATACAGAATCTTGGACAGCGTTTTCGGATCATCCCCGTCGGTATGATGGTAAATCGCATCATACACCTCAGGATCCGGATATCCCAGTACATTTGCCAGATAATACGCACCGGTATATTGATGATACACGGCCTTCGGACGGTCCATATGTTCCGGAGCACAAAGTTTCATTAAAACCTCATTATCATGATCGGAAAACGCTTTGGTGCAGTCATGAAACAATCCGGCTATTTCCGCCTTATCGGCATCATATCCGTGAATCTTTGCCAGATGCACCGTCAATTCCGTCATGGATTCCACATGGCGCACCCGGGAGGGCTTCAGCATTCTCATTGCGCACTCTCTGCGGTAGAGTCCGTTTTGGATCAATATGCCCCGCAAAGGCACCGGCAAGCCTTCAAAGTTTCCTTCCTTCAGAGAGTTCTCCTCATACACAAACATCTCTGAAACGGCGTTTAAAGGCTGTTTTTTCATATAAAGAAACGTCGGATATCTCATCATCCAGTATTCCATATACGGCATGTCTTTTTCATCAAACTTCAGATATACATCACTCAGATGATGAAGTTCCCTCCACGCACGGATTTCCTGAAACTGTGCATGCGTTAATACATGTGCCCGGATATAAACAATTCCCGTTCTCATTTGGGGAGTGCCATTCCGTCTTTGGGACGGTGACGGAATAAGATTACGTTTTTCCCGATCACCTGAACGATTTCACTGTGGGTCGCAACCGCCAATTCGATCTTTAATTCCTGAACCGGCATCGGGCAGCTTTTCAATACCGAAACCTTCACCAGTTCATGCGCGGTCAGGGAATTTTCCAGCGATTCGATCAATGTGTCGGTCATTCCTTCTTTTCCGACCGTAACCGTCGGAGAAAGACGGTTTGCGAGTGATCTCAGATAGGCTTTCTGATGGTTATTCAGCATAACTTCTCCTTTCATAAAACTTCCCGTATTCCGCGGGAAGTTTTCGTGTTTATTAAGCTAATGCGTTCTTCGCAACTTCGGTCAGGCTCTTGAATCCTTCCGGATCATGGATTGCCATTTCCGAGAGCATCTTACGGTTAACGTTCACGTTCGCGACCTTTAAGCCGTGCATGAACTTCGAATAGCTCAGATCGTATTCGCGAACCGCTGCGTTGATACGAGCGATCCATAACTTACGCATTTCTCTCTTTAAGTTTCTTCTGTCACGGTAAGCGTACTTCCAGGAATGAAGAACCTGTTCATGCGCAGTACGATAGAGAGCATGTTTGGAACCGAAGTAGCCCTTTGCTAATTTTAATGTTTTATTTCTTCTCTGACGAGTTACATATCCGCCTTTGACTCTTGGCATTTCTTCTTACCTATCCTTTCTATCCCTGAAGCATGTCCTTGATACGCTTCATATCGCTCTTATTCACGATTGCGCTCTTTGCTAAATGCTTCTTCTGTTTGTGCGATTTATGCGGTGCTAAATGAGATACATACGCATGGAATCTTCTGTACTTACCGCTACCTGTCTTCTTTACCCGTTTTGCTAACGAGCTGCTTGTTTTCATCTTTGGCATTTTGTTTTCCTCCTTTGTTTCTTAGCGGGGCTATCATGCAGGTCATGATATTCCCTTCCATCGATGCGGCTTTTTCAACCTGTCCGGCATCGGACAATGCTTCAATAAAGTCGTTGAGAACCTTTTTCCCGACTTCCTGCCGGGTCATCATACGTCCGCGGAACCGCATGACGATCTGAACTTTCTTGGTCTCTTCGAGCCACTTTCTGGCTTGCGAACATTTCGTATTGAAGTCTCCTACATCAATGACCGGACTGAGCTTTAACTGCTTGATTTCCGTCTGATGCTGATTCTTCTTGGCTTCCTTCTGTTTCTTCTGCTGTTCGAAACGATATTTGCCGTAATCCATTAACCGGCATACCGGCGGATTGGCATTCGGCGCGACGCATACAAGATCAAATCCTTCGCTTTCGGCAGTTCTTAACGCTTCCGCACGGCTCAATACACCGTATTGCGTCCCGTTCGCTCCGATTACGAGAATTCTCGGGAAACGAATCCGTTCGTTTACCAGGTCGTCATTTTTGTTCACACGGTTGTTGTTATTTATGATCCTCACCCCTTTATTTATGGCGATGAAAAAGCGGGCATTCATACTCTCACCCGCTTTAAGACTTTATCTCTAATGTCGCAGCGTTTGACCCATGACTTAAGCCATCAGGTGAGAAGTAAATCTCTTTCCACAATTTCATGCATGTTTATTCTAGTGAAATCCGGTACGGATGTCAACTGAAAAACAAGGTTTTTTACGCATTTAATGCGTTTTGAAGATCCTTGATTGCCTGATCGATACGGCGCAAGGATTCTTCCTTGCCTAAGATATGCGCAATTTCCGCACATCCGCCCGGCGTAGATGCTTTATTGGATAACGCAACTCTTGCCGGCCACATAACTCTTCCGTTCTTTACGCCTTTTTCTGCCGCCAGATCAATAAACATCTGGGTCAGCGCTTCATCATCGGAATAGTTATCGAAGGCTTCCATGCGTTCCTTTACCCAATATAATGCTTCCAGGGAATTCTCCGGAGTCGTCTTCATCTTCTTATGACGGTACAGTTCCGGATTGAATTCCAAAGTGTTTTCAATGAAGTCCACGATGGAAGGAACATGTTCCACCGTTGCCTCTTCCGCGCCTTCATTCAGCACTTTCTTATCGTATCCGGTAATTTCTGCGAAGAAGAGAATTCTGGTCTGAAGCAGCATCGAAAGTTCCCTTAAATCAACATCGCGCGTCAGCACTTTCTTATACCACGGCATCGCAAGTTCATGGAATTTCTCCAGCGGCATTCTCTTAAGATATTCGCCGTTCATCCATCCGAGCTTATCCTGGTCGAAGATGGCCGGAGAAGCATTAATACGTTCAATCTTGAAGCGCTTAATCAACTCATCCATCGTAAAGATTTCTTCGTTGTCTTCCGGAGCCCATCCCAGCAATGCCAGATAATTCAAAATCGCATCACTGATATATCCTTTCTCGATTAAATCGTTGTAGCTCGCGTCCCCGTTTCTCTTGGAAAGCTTCTGGGTCTGGCTCTTCATAACCGGCGGGCAATGAACATACATCGGGATGTCCCAGTTAAACGCTTTGTAAATCAGATTGTACTTCGGCGTTGAAGAAATATATTCGTTGCCGCGGATGACACAATTGATTTCCATCAAATGGTCATCAATAACATTTGCGAAGTTATAGGTCGGAAAACCGTCCGATTTCAGAAGGATCTGTTCATCCAATGTGCTGTTTTCAACTTCGATATGTCCGTGTACTGCGTCATCAAACGATGTGATTCCTTCCGCCGGAATGGTTTGACGGACTACATACTTTTCTCCCGCCGCGATGCGTTTTCTCGCTTCTTCGACCGAAATATGATGGCAGGGATCTACAAACTTGAACCCTTTTCCTTTCTTTTCCGCCGCTTCGCGCTGTGCCTGAATATCTTCTTCGCTGCAGAAGCAATAATGCGCTCCGCCCAAATCTACCAGTTTATCCGCGTATTCCTTGTAAATCGGCAAACGTTCCGACTGAATATACGGTCCGTACTTTCCAGGCTTATCCGGTCCTTCATCATATTCGAGATGCGTATCTTTCAATACGCTGTAGATAAAATTAAGTGCGCCTTTCACTTCGCGGTTCTGATCGGTATCTTCAATACGGAGTATAAAATCTCCGTTATCGTGCTTTGCGATCAGGTAACTGAACAGTGCTGTGCGTAAGTTTCCGATGTGCATATAACCGGTCGGACTCGGCGCAAAACGAGTTCTTATTTTTTTCATCCTTGACATCCTCCGTTATTTGGTTAAAATGAATATTGCGATTGGGGTGTCGCCAAGCGGTAAGGCAACGGACTCTGACTCCGTCATTGCAAAGGTTCGAATCCTTTCACCCCAGCCATCAGCTTACTCAACAGGCATATGCCTGTTTTTTTGATGACCGACGTGTATTATAACATGTCCGGCAGAAATTGTTTACTTGAATTCACGATTTCCTGTGCTATACTATTTAAGCACGGCCTGTTGGTGAAGCGGTCAACACACTGGATTCTCATTCCAGCATTCACGGGTTCAAGTCCCGTACAGGCTACCATAGTCAATAAACGCACCGGTTGATGTCCGGTGCGTTTTCTTTATTCCTGATGATTTTTAAAGTAATCGGCAAGGATCGAAGTAATCTTTTCTTCGGCCTTGTCCGCATCAATCAGTTCGGCATTCTTTTCCGTACGGAGTTTGAATTCCACCTGATGATCTTTAAATGCTTTACCGAATGTCACACGCATCGGAATACCGATCAGGTCCATGTCTTTGAATTTGACTCCCGGACGTTCTTCACGGTCATCCATCAGCGTATCAATTCCCGCCGCATTCAAACGGTCGTACAAATCGTTCGCCGCCTTCATCATTTCTTCATTCTTGGTATCCAGCGGAACAATTGCGACTTTATACGGTGCCACGGAAATCGGCCATAAAATGCCGAAGTCATCGTGTTTCTGTTCAACGATTGCTGCCATAGCTCTGCCGATTCCAAGACCGTACGAGCCCATAATGACCGGTTTTTTCTCATTGTTCACATCGGAATAATAAAGATTCATTGCCTTGGAATATTTATCGCCCAGCTTGAACGGGTTCGCAACTTCAATTCCCTTGCGGAATACGATCTTGCCTCCGCAAACCGGACAGCGGTCATTTTCCTGGATCAAACGCAAATCCATCGCGGTATCAATCTTGAAATCGTGAAGATTCACATTTTCATAGTGCAAGTCGTTCTCATTGGCTCCGACAATGAAATTCCTCATATGAGTTACTTCATAATCCGCGATTACCGGAATATCCAATCCGACCGGTCCCGCAAATCCGACCTTTGCATGAGTGACTTCTTCCACCGTCTGCGCATCCGCCAGCGCAACTTCATTTGCGCCGAAAAGCTTACGGAGCTTTGTCTCATTTACATCGCGGTTGCCTCTTACCAGGCACGCAACAACCTTATCGTCCACCTTGTAAATCAGAGTCTTGACGAAATCCGTCGGCTTCTTTCCGAAGAATGCCGCAACTTCTTCGATTGTCTTCGCGTTCGGTGTAGAAACCTTGCGCATCGGAAGATATTCGGACAAATCATCTTCGTAATGATCCGGACACTGCGCAACTTCAAGGTTCGTTGAAAGGTCGCATGAATCACATGTTACGATCGTATCTTCACCGGTTTCGGACAGTGCCTGGAATTCCTGGGATAATAAACCTCCCATAACGCCTGTATCCGCTGTTACAATGACATAATCCAATTCAAAGCGGTTCATGCAGTGAACATACGCGTCATACATCTTTTTGTAGGATACATCCAATCCTTCCAAGTCTTTATCAAACGAATACGCATCGTGCATGATAAACTCACGGACACGGAGAAGTCCGAATCTCGGTCTGGGTTCATCACGGAATTTTGTCTGCAGCTGATAAAGATTAAACGGAAGATCCTTGTAGGAATGGATTCCCTGTGCGCCCGCAATCGCAAAGAGTTCTTCATGCGTCGGGCCTAATACGAACGGTTTCCCGTTTCTGTCTTTCAAAGAGAACATGCTGGAACCGAATCCCGCGCGTCTTCCCGAAGCAACATATGTTTCTTCCGGAATCAATGCCGGCATCAGAACTTCCTGCGCTCCGGCTTTGTTCATTTCGTCACGGACAATGTTCTGAATGTTATTTAATACTTTTAAACCCAGCGGCAGAAACATATATACACCGGCGGAATTCTTACGGACAAATCCGCCGCGGACCAATAAGTTTCCGGACACCGAGTCTTCATCTTTGATATTCTCACGAATCGTGAAAAAATACGAATTGCTTAATTTCATAAGTGGTTAACCTCGATTTCTCAAAGATTATAACATATCCTTACCGTCAAAACACCCGAAGTTCAATTTACAGCAAACCAAAGTTTCAAATGAAATGTCTTTTTTCATTTTCAAATAAAAACATGCCAATAAACTGATCCGTACCTAGATGATATGTTTACTTCCCGGCGCCTATTACGGAATAACACTCAGAACAATCTATCCTTACGGAATTCGATGCGGATGATTTTCATATTTACAAAACGGTCACAGAACTGAACCATAATTTTATAGATCAACCCAAGCCTCGGATAGATATCGCGGTAACCGCGCATATAGCTTTTCGATGTCACCGACGAAAACCGTTCGCTCCAAAAGTTCAAATCGTTCTCATCATCCAAAGAGAAATAAGCTTTTACATCGGTAATACCGGCTTCCTTAAGCCAGGTGTGCCTCATCATCCCTGCACCGAAAGAATTGCACGCATCAAACGCAATAACACCTCCCGGGAACCGTTCAGACATCGCCTTCAGCAATTCTTTAACCCGGAAGGTTTTCAAATAGTAAAAGACACCTGATGCGATAAACACCGCTCCTTCCGACGCATTGATCCGATCCATCCATGTGTAATCATTAAGATCATACCCGAGAGACAATTCACGTTCTTTATCCGGCAAAATATCTTTGCGGATTTGAATCACATCGGGAAAATCAACATTGTACCCCAAGCACAATCCGTTGTCCGCCTTACGGAATGTATCATCCAAGCCGCATCCAAGATTTACTACAGCAGCTTTAGGATGTTTCTTAAGATAATCTTTCACTTCGTAAAGAAGATCGAACTGACGCTGGGCAACTTCCAATGCGCCGAACAGACCCGCGGTACTGTTCATCAATTTTTCCCTTGAAGAAAAATCATAATCAAGACTCCCGCAGATCCTTGCTGCCTCTTCATCATTAAACAAATCCGGATATTTCTCCGAACATACTTTTCTTGTCATCAGCGGAATCACCAATGTCTCCTGGACGGTATTCGGTTCGATGTGATATTTCATAGTATTCGCCTCTGGTTATACATATCTAACAAAGTATAACACCCACTTCTTTTACGCGCAATTGATATTCCTTGCAGAAAAGATGCGCAGAATTACTGCGCATCGTCTTTCATCCGTTCATCTTGTTTAATCTGTATTTCCCAAGCAAAACCAACACAATCAGCACACTGACAGCCATGATGGAATACCAAAGAAACGGGTAGCGGATTGCGGAAGTAACCACCGGAATAAACGGATCGTTTTCTACCGTGATCCGGATCACACCTTTCTCTTCGGATTCATTTCCGCGCTTTACTTCAAAGATTTTATACGTCTTTCCGTAACCGATCGGAGCCCTTGTTTCACGCAGCTGATAACCGCCTTCCTTATCGTACAACTCGAATTCCAATATACCGTCATCCCCGGTAGTTCCTGCAGCAGGTTTTCCGTTAACATCATTCACGGTTTCTCCTGTTTTCGGATCAAACACCTCAAATCGGGCACCGGATAAATGGACGTTCCGGTCTTTCGAATCAACTTTCTCAATCCGGACTTTTAACCTGATACGTTCATTTACGATTTCCAAAGTCTGCGGATTCTTGGTATCGCCGACAACGGTGAATGACTGATCTTCCGCTTTTTTATACCCGTAAGGAACATCTTTTTCCCGCAGAATATAACTGCCGTCTCCCTCAAGATACTCCGATACATCTATGCCTTCCGCACTCAAATCAGATTGAAATTCGTAAACGGTTTCTTCCTCTTTGTCACTATTAACCCGGAGGATCTGCAGCAGCGCACCGGAAACCGGATTTCCTTCGTCATCAACCTTTTTCACTTTTACCGATACAGACCTATCGATCACAGACACAATGACTTTCTCAAAGTTTTCCGGATGTTCCGGTACCGTAAACTCAACGCTTTCGGATTTGTAATACCCGGAAGGCGCTGTTATTTCGGTTATTCTGTACGAATGACCCGCAATCAGTTTTTTATCCAAAAGCACCGGTTCTTTCCCCGTCTTTTCAGGCATCAGCTCCAGCAAAACCGCTTCCTCTCCCGTAATGTCATAAAGTTCCAAAACGGCACCTTCGACCGGATTTCCGTCTTCGTCCGTCTTTTCGATCTCATACACCACCGGCGCATCCTTCATCACTAGATCCGTTACTCCGGAATCTAGAGTAAACTTTATTTCCTCTGAAGAATAATATCCGTCCGGCGGTGCGGTTTCCTTCAAAATATAGGTTTGATGCATTTCAAGACCTTCCATGATATGCGGCACATCCGAACTGATCCATGAATCCAGCACTGTTCCGTTCTCATCTGTTAACTCCATAGCGGCGCCGGGTATTTCCTCCGTTCCGTTTAACGCGGTCTTCGTGATCCGCAGAACGGTCGGCGTATTGAGAGCCGTATAACGGCATTTCGAAGATGATTCATTTGAAATTACTACCGGATGCTTCTCTTCATTTTCAACAAACCGCGCAGATTGAGACAATTCACGGACATAATAGTTCCCCGGATACAATCCTTCCGACAAAAGATATCCGTTCTGATCCGTAGATCCTTTTACGGCGCATTCATCCTTGAAATAAAGAATTTGACCGTTCGCCGGATTCACAATATCTTCTTGGGCGAACAGACCGAACTCAAACCCGGAACGGTCCGTGCGGTCAATAAAGGAAGTATCCGCGCCGGTATCCGGAAAATCCTTGAAGACCTCCAAGCTTCCCAATACCGGGTGATTTTGCACGACTATGGTATAAACATCATATCCGTCTTCCGAAGTAATCTCCGGATAATACACATCGCTTTCCGAACGTTTTAATTCGATAAGATTTCCGATATACAGAGTTAACGGATCTCTTTGAACAAATCCCGACGGAGCTTTTATCTCCTCCAATGTATAGAAACCGTCCGGATATCTAAACGGAAATTCCGCGGTGCCTTTTTGATCCGTTTCCGAACAATACGCATCCGTCTGTTCTGGGGATTTATCGGAATTTGTCATATAGCTTGACCATGTGCTCTCTCCATTCTTCAAAACCGTTTCATTTCCATCAGCATCCGTAAGTTTAAATACCGCCGGGGATAATGTGATGATTTCGCCTGTTACCGCATCTTTTTTAACGATGCGCAGTTTCTTTAACGGCCGGTCGCTTATGACAAATTCAAACGTCTTATCGTTTTCCTCAAATGTGTATTCCTCCCCCGGAATAATCTCATATCTCTCATTTTCATGATCGTTTTGATATCCAGAAGCTGCGCGGGTTTCCATAAGGTAATATCCGCTTGAATCATAACGCAAAGTTCCTTGTGCCTTACCCTCTTCATCCGTCATAAGACGCATAACTTCATTCCCGTCCGAAATGCGGTATACGGTAAATTCACACCCGGAAACCGGCAGCGCAGGATTCAGCGTATCTTTCTTGATCACCGAAACATACACTTTTTCAGGTTCATCAACCATATTGATCACTCCGTTATTCTCTTCCGGCATAAACCGGATTTCCTGAGCTGTCTTATAACCGAACGGAGTGTCTGTCTCTTTCAGGACATATACGGTTCCGTTTTGCAGTCCGGATATCCGGTGTTCCCCGGAACTGTCCGTGATCCATGAATCGATTTCCTGCCCGTTTAAGCCGTATACAGCGAGTTTTGCGCCGGATACAGGATTTCCTTCGTCATCTGTCTTTTTCACGGTTACAGGCATGTTTTTGGCCTTTACGGTCAGCCTTTCGGAAGACGCAGTAAACGTAATATCTTTCATTAATGCGTAGCCTTCCGGAGCAGCAACCTCATGAAGAATATAGGATTCTCCTTCCGTAAGGTTGTCCGGGATATGAGGTTTTTGATTTGAAATCCATTCGTCCAATACTTTTCCCTCTTTCAGGATCTGAAGTTTAGCGCCGGACACCGTGTTCCCTTTTTCATCTTCCTTAACGATTTCCAAAACACCGTCCGTCATGGTTATTTCCGTAACCGATCCGTTTTTACCTGTTCGAAAGCTTACATCTTTCGCTTTAACGTATCCTTTCGGAGCGCTTACTTCCCTTAAAACATACATATGTTCGCATTGTAATTCGCCGATTTTCATCTTATTTCCGTCTGAGGTCCAGCGCTTAACCGGTGTGTTCATCTGATCCTTGTCATACAGTTCCAATACGGCTCCCGCAAGACCTTTTCCTTCCGGATCTTTTTTCATGACGGATATTTCCGCGTACGGGATCACGTTAACCTTGATGCTGTATTCAGTTTGATCCATGAGTTTAAAAGTCGCTTTATCCTGGCCGGTCTTATTCTCGTACACAATCACCGCGCCTTGATTCTTATCATATTCCGAAGATGTTCTTTTAAAGGAAACTGTACCGGAAACACTGTTTTTATCCGCTGTAACCGTAACCTTATCGCCATTGATTTGCAAAACAGTTCCGGTGTTATTGACGGAAACGGAATACGTCGATATCACACCGTTCCGGTCGGTAATTACTGCCGATTCTCCGCTTTTCAGATGAATTTCCTTCTTATCAAAATCCGGTGCGTTTTTCACATATTTCATGACGGATTTCTTATACGATTTATACGCCTCCGAATTGATTCCGAATTCTTTTCCTTCGACTTTCGCCTCAAAGGTGATCGATTCATAATGGGTATCCTCATTGAAATAATAGTCATGCGTAGAAAAATGGATTTCATTTCCGATCACATCCCAGATCAGAAGCTGGCACTTTACGTAATCCGCCAGTGTTTTTTCCGAAATGTCGTACGCATAATAGACAATTTTCGACAGATAAAGTTTTTCATCTTCCGTCAGACGGTCCGGCTTTTCCGCGTAATATGCCTGCGGATCCCGGTAATTTTCCGGCTGAACGCAAAATGCATCCCGGATAATCCCGTCATCTCCCTTGATTCGGAAAAGATGGATTCCGTTGTAATAATCAAAACCCGCATTTGCGCCGTTTTGATAATATGCCCTCCCGTTCATATTCAATACCGATCCGGGAATATCGGTTGTAGTCGCATCTTGCGCAGCAAATACAGCCGCTAAAGGATCAAACAAACTTTCCATAATCAATAGCGTACATAACAACATCTTCCATAATCTTCTGACTGCGGTTTTCATATTCTCCCTCCTTGGACTCTGTCAATGTTAATTACGCGCAAAACTCGTTATTTCCTTCCGGAAACACAAAAAAACTTCCCGGAAAAATCCGGGAAGCATCGGAATGATTCTAGAATGTTACATCCTGATTCTCAATCGGACGGCACGGCGTGAGTTTTGACTGATAAATCGACAGATATTCGGAATTGCTTTCAGGATCAAAATCCACTCTGGCTTTTCCGGTAACCTCGACCCAGGTCCCCGGATTCAATCCTTTTCCTGTTTGATCTACAACGCCTACTCCCATAAACTGACGGTCCTGCGCGCAGCAAACCATCGCGAACCTGCCTACCGCAACAATCGGTTTATCAAATTGAGTCGTCGGATAGGCAATCCCCTTAAAGGACAATGTTTTTCCTTTGTATTTGCGCGGATGATCCAGCGCATCCATATACCAAATTCCGTAATCGTCCGGTTCAATATTGATGCGGTCTTTGGAAAAATCAAACGGCAGTTCATCCTCACCGAGTTCTTCAATTTCGCCGCTGACGTTTTCATAGATCAGCTGTGCCATACGGTTATACGCACGCACATTGGAACGTAAGAAACTCTTCTTGACGCTCTTATCGCAGCGGTTGAAGATAATTAAATCCGCAAATCGGAGCTGTTCATACATGAATGACTTCATGTTGGCAAAATAATTCGCCGCCGTTGAAGCATCTACAGTTGCGACAATCTGGGCAATTTCCCATCCTGCAGGCACCTTAAGTTTCAGGAAATCTTCCACTTTCCATGTGCCGTTATACTCGATCATAACTCTTTCCGGCGTATAGAAGTCATTCAGTTCCTTCAGATGCTCAAAACTCATACCTTTCTCAAAATCATCAATGACTTCAATATGCGTATTCAGTTCTTTCGCCTTCTTTGGATCAAACTCTTCGATTCCTTCTTCCAGTACCAGAAGCAATGTCTTTTCTCCCGTGTTAAAAGCCTCATCGTGAAGAGTTTCATCGATTAAAGTTGTTTTGCCGGATTCAATGAACCCTGTGAACAGATAAACAGGTACATTCATGATTAATCCTCAAATAGTTTGCGAAGTTTCTTGACATCCAATTCCGTACCGATGATGCAGACTTTACCGGTATATGTCGCCGGTCCGGTATGTACATCCGGTTCGCCCGGGACATAATCGAAGTGCAGCCATTCGCCGGTTTCGGACGGAACAATACCCTTTACGCGCAAAACATGTTCGAACAGTTCCTCATCGGAAGAAACGGCTTCAAGAATGCTTGAAAGCTTTTCAACTGTATACTGTTTCGCAGTTTCGAATCCGTAGGTATCAAAAACATCGTCCGCATCATGTTCATCATGGTCATGATGATGTTCATGGTCATGGTGATGGTGATGATGTCCGCATCCGCATTCTTCGTCATCCTCTTCGCATTCGCATTCATCATCCCCGCCGCAGCAGCATTCATGATGGTGATGATGGTGTTCATGTTCTTCTTCATCATCCTCATCGTGATCATGGTGATGATGTTCATGCTCTTCTTCATCTTCTTCATGATGACGGTGATGGTGGTGGTGGTGATGCTCATGAACCGGACGCTTACGGATTTCTTCCAGCATCTCTTCCATCATTTCATCCTTGTCTTCCAAAAGCTTTTCAACATCTTCCGCATTGAATTCTTCCCAGTCGGTTGTAACAATCTTCGCCTCCGGATTTACTTCCGCAACCATTGCGCGGACCTCTTCCAGTTTCTCCGCGGATAATCCCTTGGTATGCGATAATACAACTACATTCGCGTAACGGATCTGGTCCGTGAAGAATTCGCGGAAGTTCTTCATATACATCTTTGCCTTCTTCGCGTCAACAATCGTTAAGGAACCTTTCACGGTCAATCCGGCATGTTCCGCTTCGGTAATTGCTTTTAAAATGTCCGAAAGCTTGCCGACTCCGCTTGGTTCAATGATAATCAGATCCGGATGATACTGCTCCACCGCCGAAGCAAGCGCAGTAACAAAATCACCGACCAGCGTGCAGCAGATGCAGCCCGAATTTAATTCCGTGATCTGCACTCCCGCATCCTGCAGGAATCCCGCATCCACGCCGATGTCGCCGAATTCATTTTCAATCAGCATGCATTTTTCATCTTTATGTGCTTCTTTTAACGCTTTCTTGATCCAGGTTGTTTTACCCGCACCGAGAAAGCCCGAAATAATTTCTACTTTTGCCATAGTAATCCTCTCCTATTCACCCGGTATTATAGCACTCCTCGTTTTATCAGGGTCGTTTTTGCCCGCCGTTTCGAGACACTTTTTCACAAAACCCGTAAAAACAGTCCGGTATCCTTCAGGGTCTTCATTGCGGCATCTGGCATGTCCTGCGCCTTTCACGGTAAAGAATTCTTTGGGTCCGTTATAGGCTTGATATAGATTCTGTCCCATCTCATAAGGAACCATTTTATCTTCTGTTCCGTGAATAAACAGTCCCGGGATCACGGATTTTGTGATTGTCTTGACCGGTGAAGCATCATATAAAGAACACCCCGTAAAGATCAATCCCGAAAGATTCATCATCACAAATCCGAACTCACGCAGGATTTTGGGATACTTACGCATCAAATACCGGTATTCGTCTCCCATGTCATCGTATCCGCAGTCCTCCGCAAACCCGATCACATTCATAGGAAGCCTGCGGTCCGAGGCCATCATCATGATTGTCGCCGCCCCCATGGAAACCCCATGCAGGAAGATCTTCACTCCGGTTCCGTAACGCAATATGATTTCACGCACCCAACGGATTCCGTCATTCTTTTCTTTGACACCGAACGTAATCAGATTCCCTTTCGAGTCTTCATGCGCCCTTTCATTCACAATCAGATAATCCGCACCGCACTCCCCGTAGACCGGCGCAAACCACCCCATGCCGGCAAGTCCCGATGAATGATAGCCGTGAAACGAAATAATTACCAGATCATTCTGCGGTTTCGTGCGGAAAAGATATCCGGTCAGCTTCAGCCCGTCCTCCGAGGTAACCGTTATTTTTTCCGGATTCTTTGATGCCAGTTCTTCCAGCATTTTATCGCGGTCTGTCTTGGAGGAAGGAATTCCTTTGGGTAATAGCGGATTTACATATTTTCCGCGTTTACGAAGAGAAAACGAGCCGTATTGATACACCGATATGCCGGCGATTCCGGCTGCCAAGATCCCTGCGCCGATTCCGATTGCCTTTTTCATATCACGCCTCCTTTTGTACATTATATCACTCAAAAATATGGAATCTTTCTCTTGCGTGGTATAATACTGATTCTAAAAAGGGGGATTTCTATGAGAAACTATCAGATTCTGACCGATAACATGGCCGATTTACCGGAAGAATGGCTTAAAGAACATCAAATCGAAACGATTTCACTGACTTATACGATCGACGATCAAACCTACGACAGTTCCAACGGCCTTTCTCCGGAAGAATTCTACGAACGCATCCGCAAAGGCGCTATGCCGGTTACTTCGCAAATCAATGAAAAAACCGCCGAAACCGAATTCAAGAAGATTCTTGAAAACGGAAAAGACGTCCTCTACCTCGCTTTCTCCAGCGGATTAAGCGGCACCTACCAATCCGCGATGAGCGCAAAGAAGATTCTGGATTCGAAAGGACATGACGGAAAAATCGTCGTGATCGACACCCTCTCCGCTTCTTTGGGAGAAGGCCTATTAGTGTACTATGCCGATAAAAACCAAAGAGCCGGCATGAGTTTGGAAGAAAATGCCGCGTGGATCGAAGAGCACAAGCTTCACCTGGTGCACCTATTTACAGTCAATGACTTATTTCACCTGCAGCGAGGCGGAAGAGTATCCAAAGCAGCCGCCGTTTTCGGAAGCATGTTAAGCGTAAAACCGGTCATGCACATGGATGATGAAGGACATCTGACTGTTACCGGGAAAGCGCGCGGCAGAAAAAAATCCCTTCAGTGCCTGATAGAGAATATGCACGCACAAATCGGGGATTATAAAAACGAAGTATTCTTTATTTCTCATTCCGACTGTTATGAGGAAGCAAAAGAAGTCGCTGAACAGATTCAAAAAGAATTCGGCATTCCGGCTTATCTGATTAACTGGGTGGGTCCGACCATCGGAGCACACACCGGAATCGGGACGGTCGCGCTGTTCTTCTTAGGCGACCGCCGTTAGGTATTCAGATGCTTGCTTGAATATTGTTCAAGCCGCAGTTTCATTTCTCTCGCAGAGATTCTCAAGGCGCCGTGTGCAAATACGGCGTTTTGTATTAGTTCATCCGACGTCGCAACGGTAAGGTTATAGGATTTCTTCAGATCCGCTGAAATCTTCTCGATATAACTGTCCGCCGTCTCGTTTGTCTTGGTATAGACGATCATCATGCCGCCCTCTTTGGATGAAGACCCGGCATTGTCCGCCCTCTTATACCCGTCAAACACCAAAATGCATTTACAGCCGATATACCCCGCATAACTGTAGATGCGGTCAATCAGTTTCGAACGTGCCAGCGACAAATCCACGCGGGATATCTCTTTCAGGTCTTCCCATGCATAAATCATATTGTATCCGTCCACGATCAGACATTCCGGAAGCTGCGGTTTCGGTTTTATCTTCTTTTCTTCGTTAACCGGCTGGGTCTTTCGGACATAATGTTTTTTCTCATTTTTATTGCGCATGGAAGTATTCTTCATGATTTCCTTTAGTTCTTCTTCCGAAACCGTATACTTCTTACGCTCATAAGTGCCTGCGCTCTTTTCCGAAAGATCGATATGCGCCAATTCATCCACTTCATCCCACGGCACATAATATCCTGCCCCGTTTTTACAGAAAACCGATCCCGTCGGGTTGCGAAGGTCACTCTCCGGATCATATCCAAACTGCGCGATGATCTCTTCTGCGTCTTTCACCGGTTGATACCCGGACAATTCAAAGTTAAAACGTCCTTTTCCCTTAGTGTAGGACAATACTTCATTGCGGTAGTTCTGCAAGTTGCGCACCGGCGCGCTTCCGGTGACCGTCATCTCTCCATTCTCTTCTCCAACCGCCACATCGGCACCCCTCTGCTCAAGATCGTACAGTGCCTTTGAAAGACTTTCCGAAGGTAACCGCAGTTCAAACGAATAATAGGGTTCCAATAGAACGGACTCGCATTTCATCAAGCCCTGCCGGACTGCCCGCAAAGACGCCTCGCGGAAATCATAGGATTCCGTATGTTTCAGACTGCCTTTGCCGGCCAAAAACGAAATCTTTACATCCGTCAGATCAGAACCCGTCAATACTCCCTTATGGCGGATGCGCGTTAAATGATCCATGACGGTTTTCTGCCAATGAAGCTGTAAGGAGTCCTGCGGGCATCTGTTTTCCACCTGTATACCGCTTCCGGGTTTTCCCGGTTCAATGTGCACGGCTACCTCCGCGTAATGACGCAAAGGCTCAAAATGGCCTGTTCCGTTTGCGGCCGTATTCACGGTTTCCTTGTAGACAATCCTTCCGGTTCCGAATTCCACATAAATACCCGTCTTATCCGCAATACGCTTTCGCAGCACTTCCTTCTGCATTTCCCCCATGATCTGAAGACGGATCTTCTTACTTTTGGAATCCACACGGATCTGCAGGGACGGATCTTCCTTCGACAACTCTTCCATGGCGGTTTGAAGTGCCAGGATATTGACTCCCTGCGGGAGAACCAGTTCATAGTTCATATACGCGTTCAGTAAACGGGTTTCACTGTTCTCTTCCGCTCCGATGCCGCTTCCCGGTTCATACGCGTTCAATCCCTTGACGGCGCATACGGTTCCGGCTTCCGCTGTATCGACAGTACGGAAAGTTTTCCCTGTATACACCCGGATTTGATCGGCTTTTTCTGTTTCGCTGAGTTTCTGTTTGGTTTTTAAGAATCCGCCGGTGATACGCATGTGGGTTAACCTGTTTCCCAGATCATCTGTCGAAATCTTGTAGACTTTCGCGCCGAATTCCTCCGGATATTCCGTTTCTTTCGCAAATCCGGAAATCGCGTCCGCTAAAATATCTACGCCCTGATCTTTTAGCGCAGATCCGAAATAGACCGGATACAGTTCACGGTTTCTGACGGCATCCGTCAGCGCATCTTTCGATAATGAACCGGTTTCCAAGTATTGATTCATCAATTCTTCGTTGGAAGTTGCAGCTTTTTCTTCCGCATCCGAAGATTCCATATCTACACACCGGTCGGAGAAGATTTTAATCAATCCGGCCATCAATTCTTCTCTGGATTTGAAACTGATATCCATCTTGTTGATGAAGAACATCATCGGAACATGATAAAACTCAAGACATTTTCCGATCGTCTCGGTATGACTCTGTACTCCGTCCTGGCCGTTGATCAACACGACTGCCAGATCCAGCACCCGCAGGACGCGTTCCATCTCCGCAGAAAAATCCACATGGCCAGGCGTATCAATGACATAAATATCGGTATCTTTCCAACGGAAAAATGCTTCCTTGGAATAAATCGTAATACCGTGATCTCTTTCCAAGGAATCATAATCCAGCGCCGTGTCTCCGTGATCGACCCGTCCGCGTTTACGGATTTGACCCGACGCATACAGCAAGCTTTCGATCAAGGTAGTTTTTCCGGCGTCTACATGAGCCAAGATTCCGATAACCAGTTTTTTCATATGCACAAGTATATCATACAAAAACGCGGAAGAACCGTATCTTCCGCGTGAATAGAATTTCCTTATGAACTACATGAGGCCTTCGGACTTTAACTCGTTCCGCACTTCGATAAACGCATTCACCGCAAAGTCGATATCTTCTTTCGTGTGATTGGCGCATACCTGTGTACGGATGCGTGCCTTTCCTTTCGGAACGACCGGATACGAGAATGCCACAACGTATACACCTTTTTCGATCATCCGTTTGGCATACTCTACCGCCAATTTTTCATCATACAGCATCACCGGCACACACGGATGGCTTCCCGGAATCACATCGAATCCGTTCTTAACCAGTTTATCACGGTAATACAATGTTACATCTTCCAGATGGTCGCGAAGGTCTGTGCTTTCTTCCAGCATATCAAATAATTCAATCGATGCGCCCGCAATCGCCGGAGCCAAAGAATTGGAGAACAGATAAGGACGGCTTCTTTGACGCAGTAAATCAATGATTTCCTTGCGCCCGGAAGTATAGCCTCCCGACGCCCCGCCCAAAGCTTTGCCCAGCGTTCCGGTAATAATATCCACTCTTCCCTGCACACCGCAGTATTCCGGAGTTCCGCGTCCTTTCTTTCCGACAAATCCGACCGCGTGGGAATCATCCACCATGGTCAATGCCTGATACTTATCCGCCAGATCACAGATTCCCTTCAGGTTACAGATAATTCCGTCCATCGAGAATACACCGTCGGTCGCAATCAATTTGATCCGTGCGCCGTTTTCATCGGCTTCCTTCAGTTTGGCTTCCAGATCTGCCATATCGTTATTCTTGTAACGGTAGCGTTTCGCCTTGCAGAGTCTTACCCCGTCAATAATCGACGCATGATTCAATTCATCCGAGATGATGGCGTCCTGATCAGTCAATAACGCTTCAAAAAGGCCTCCGTTTGCGTCAAAACAAGATGAGTAGAGAATTGTATCATCTGTGCCTAAGAACTCAGAGATGCGCTTTTCAAGGCGTTTATGAATATCCTGGGTCCCGCAGATAAAACGGACGGATGCCACACCGTAGCCGCGTTTGTCATACGTGCGTTTTGCCGCTTCAATCAAACGCGGATTATCTCCCAAGCCGAGATAATTGTTCGCGCACATGCAGAGAAGTTTTCTTCCGTCCGGCAGAACCACATGAGATCCCTGCGGAGATACATACACTGTCTCCCCCTTGAACAATCCTGCGTCACGGATATCTTCCACGATACCGTGATAATACTTCAGCACTTCATTTCTTTCCATGTTCCTTACTCCGTTTCATTGATTTTAGACCAATCCAGAATGACTTTCCCGGACATGCCGGAAATCATAGCCTCAAAGCCTTTTTCATAATCCCGGATATCAAAGTGATGCGTAATGATCGGCTTGATATTGAGTCCTGCCTGAATCATCGTGGTCATCTTATACCAGGTATCCCAGACTTTACGTCCGTAGATGCCTTTCAAACTCAGTCCGTTGAAGATAACTTCTTCCAGATTTACTTTCGCATCGTCTTTCTGCAGACCTAACAGCGCAATCTTCCCGCCGTGTTTCATATGCCGGATCATACTGTCCAGTGCGATTTCGGATCCGGACATCTCCAAGCCCACATCGAATCCTTCGGTCATACCCAGATCATTCATCACATCACGCAACGTCTCATTTTTCAGGTTTACCGTACGTGTCGCACCGAGCTTTCGCGCAAGTTCCAAACGGTATTCGTTAAAATCCGTCACGACGACATGACGCGCTCCGGCAAATTTGACGATGGCGGCTGCCATACACCCAATCGGTCCGGCTCCCGCAATCATGACATCCTCGCCCAGACAATCATAAGTCAGCGCAGTATGCGCGGCATTTCCGAACGGATCAAAGATCGCGTAGAGTTCTTCTTCGATCAATGGGCTGCAGGGCCAGACATTCGTCGAAGGAATCACCAGATACTCCGCAAATGCTCCGTTGCGGTTTACGCCGACACCTTTTGCATCCTTGCAGTTTTCTTTATGACCTTCCAGGCAGTTCCGGCATTTCCCGCAGGTAATATGACCTTCCCCGGATACCAAATCTCCTGCTTTGAACCCGCGTACGCCTACACCGGTCTCCACGACTTCTCCGACATATTCATGTCCGGTCGTAAGTCCGATCGGAATTGTGTTCTGTGCCCACTTGTTCCATTCATAAATGTGCACATCCGTTCCGCAGATTGCTGTCTTGTGAATCTTGATCTTCACATCATTCGGTCCCACTTCGGGGATCGGAACCCGTTTCATCCAGATTCCGCGCTCAGGTTTCTCTTTCACCAGAGCCCACATCATTCCGTCATTATATTCTGCCATATGGCCTCCGTTCTTATCCGGATTAATTGAACTTGAATAAGTTTAATCCGGTAACTTCATCTTTAAAGCGGTCAACCGTACCATCAATGACCGTAATAAACATCTCGCAGGTCGCGCTGATCCAAGCCTCGCTTAAATGGCCTCCGACCGCATTTCCCTTTTCATCCGCCGCACTCATATGAAGATGCGAATAGTATTCCCCGTTCATCGTATTAATGGATCCATGGAGGCTTGTGACCTCATAGACGCCTTCAAAATGATTGGGAATAAACTTCTTTTCCTCTACGCTGTAAACACCTACGGTAAATTTGTTCAAAGCTCCCAGCGCATTGACTTCCGCCAGTTTGATATTCTCCTTTAACGCAATCTTTTTCAGTTCCGCAAGGATTTCTTCCCCGCGGTCCATGCGCGCAACAATTGTATTTCCGAAACGTCTGTATTCCATAATTCCATACCTCTTTCCATCAAAAGTATACCATGATGAATTATTGATATGCACCTTCGCCATGTTAATTCTATTATAGTAACCAATCGGCTAAATCTGTAGTCCCTGCCGAAGAAAAAATTGAATCCTGTGATAATATAAAATTGAGGTGATATGATGACGCAGGAAAATAAACCGATCTATACCCGCTTATTGGACGCAATGAAAAACGGACGTCTGCCCGAAGGATTTGAAGCGGAAGATTCCAACGATACCGGACCGCAGTTTTATCCGGGAGCCAAGGACGGCATTCTTTACTATCACACCGCCAAGGAGGAACTTACAGAGGAGGTTCTTTCGTGCATCGATAAGGCAATACAGCACGCTTCAAAGAATGAAGAAGAAGCCGCCTATTCCCTTTTCAAAGAGCTCACAAAGGAATATCCGGCGTTCTTTTTGTGGGATGCCGTACAGGAATCTATCATCCGGCAAAAAGATGAACTGAACCAGTCCAATGTGTTCTCTTTCGCGATATTCCGGATGCTGTTGGAAGGTACGGATATCGAATGCGTCAAAATCGGAATCATCATCACCGAAGTATTCTCCGAACCTGTTCAAAAACTAAAGGAAGTATTGCGGAATCTGGCCCTGTATGAGGAGTTTACCCTGTATGTGATCTGTCATATGCGCAATTGGCAAAACCCGGATGAAGAAATGTTTGAAATTGCGAAAAAGGTCACCGGCTGGGGAAGAATCTTTGCGGCGGAATATATGGAACCGGTCAATCATAAGATCGCCGAATGGTTCCTTTATGAAGGTTATAAAAACGATATTCTCTCTAATTACTCCGCGCTGGTTTCCTGTCTCAAATACAACCTGTATCCGCATCTTCGAAATCACGATCTGACCGACGATCAATACCACGCAGCCAGCCGGATGATTGAACAGCTGACCGATGAAACACCGTTGCCGGGATTATCCGAACATCCCTTCGCGGAAGAATTGCTGGATTACTATCTGGAAGAAGCTGCGTACCGTCCTTTGACCGAAGATGAACAAAAAGCTTTTTCCGCGTTGGCCGATTATGAAGGTAACGTAAAAAACCTTGATAGACTGAAGGAAAAATACGCAAATCTGCTGCATGAATAAAACAAATACCGGCTTCTTCTCGAAGAACCGGTTTTTTCTTGTCTTAAAGGGAATCTTATAATTCATAATTGCGCAAACATAAGAAAAGATTAAAATAGTTTTATGGAACATTTTACCGGACTGATACTCGAAGGCGGCGGTATGCGCGGCGCATATACTGCCGGCTGTCTTACATGGCTTTTAGACCAAAACATTCAATTTGATGCGCATTACGGAATCTCCACCGGCGCCGTCAATCTTTGCGCCTACCTGATGGGATCCAAAGATCATTTATTCAATTTCTTTACGGATTACATACTTGACCCTAAGGGTATCGGAATCCGTCCTTTATTGCGTGAGGGAGTATTTGTATCCTACGATTACCTGTTTGAAGAACACATGGTGAAAAACGGATTTCGGATGGAAGATCTGAAGGATTACAAAGGAAACGCAAAAATCGGCATCTATGGGTTATCCCAGGGCAAAACCGATTTCTATTCCGTAACGAAGATGAATATTGAAATGCTGAAGGCAGCCTGTTCCCTTCCGATCCTCGGCAAACCGGTCGTATTGGACGGGAAGAAATATTTAGACGGCGGCATAACGAAGATGCTGGCCATTGAAGAAGCATTGCATGACGGAGTGAACCGCAGCCTCATTATCGCCACAAAGCCTTTGGATTATGTCCGCAAACCCGCAAATTGGTTCGTAAAATGGCTTATGCGCGTATTATTCCATGATTCACCGCAGCTGGGTAAGGACTACGCAGTCCGTCATTTGAATTATCAGAAACAGGTTGCGATTATCAAAGATCTCGAAAAAGAAGGTAAAGCACTCTATCTTTGCCCTTCCCAAAAAACAAAAGTCACACGCATCCACGGATCCAAAGAAGAACTTGTCGAATTATTCCGGCTCGGGATACAGGACATGGAGTGCAGAAAAGAAGAAATCTATCAATTCCTGGGCGTACAAAAATAAAGAAACCTCCGTGTGAACTGCCCCAGTGAAAAAGGACAGTAAATAAAAAAGACATACCCTCCTGTACAATGAAAGTATAGGAGGGTTTTAAAATGGCAA
>CACYEP010000008.1 GCA_902773425.1 uncultured Erysipelotrichaceae bacterium
CCCATATCTTTATCAAAACGTGCCGTATAGCCCTGTATACCGCG
Source organism: uncultured Erysipelotrichaceae bacterium (assembly GCA_902773425.1). Lineage (GTDB taxonomy): Bacteria > Bacillota_I > Bacilli_A > Erysipelotrichales > Erysipelotrichaceae > RUG11872. Next base: position 45 of record CACYEP010000008.1, read on the forward strand.
GATTCCCGTATTGTGCGAGGAAATATTCATCAGATCCGTAATCCCGATAATACCCCCTTTACGGGCCAAATTGACGGCAGGACGGATTTCCCGGATTCCATAGAACGGCATCGGTCCGTACCGGTATGCGCAATCTAACGCCGAACGGGTATACGCCAGTTCTCTTTGACAAACAAGAAAAGAGTCATCCGGATTCAATGACTCGATGATCTCTCTTCCTCCCGAAAAAGAACAATATTCCAGCACTCTTTTCCGGATCACGGGAAACTCTAATACTTCCAGTGTTTTTTCATCCATGAATTACGGGTTCTCCGTTCCGTTCAGATCATTCGGAAGAACTTCTCCTCCCGAGTATTCGTTGAGGAAGTTCCGGATTTCTTCCGGATCCGCATCTTCCTGTAACATCCAATTCCAAAGTCTCTTTAATTCATCCTGGTTCAGTTTCTGCCCGCTGATGATTTTCTGGATGGCTTCCTCGGTAAGCTCCGGTTCCTTTACCAGCGTAAAGGTATTCTGCGTAAAGGTATGAATCGGTCCGAGCGCCGTGGACTGCAACACTTCATTGCCGTTTAATACCAACGGTGTCGCCATGAAATACGCAGCCATCACCAGCACCAGCCCTGCCGGCAGCAAAGAGAAAACCGCGCCGAGGATTTGATTCAGCGAATGCAGCACCGGCATCTCCATAAGCGCCTTCATAAACGGTTTCAGTAACGCGAAAATGATTAATGCGCCGATAAACAGGATTGCATACCATAATAACGAATTCATTTTTCCATAGAACATGTCCGCAAACGAAGTCCCGGAAAACGGCACATAGTCCTTCGGGAACACTTCATACTTTTCCGCCAATATCGGTGAAAAATACCAGGACACCAAAATTGCCACAAGCACTCCCAGAAGATGGAACACCTGTACCAAAAATCCTTTCTTGAAGCCTACCACGATATGAAAAATCAAAAATGCGATGATGATATAATTGATAAACGGAATGATACCGGAAGGTATAACCATGCCTGATCCCTGCCTTTCGTATAGGTTTATTATACAACTGTCCGATTTTGAAGTAAAATCAATAAAAAGGAGACCCTATGCCTACTGTATCCCTGACTCTTACCGAAGAAGAAATCCTGCGCTTATGCGCATCTTTTCCCGCTTCTCTCCATAAAACTCCGGGGCCTTACATGCGGGATCTCATCAAAACAGAAGACTGTGTTCTATCCGTCTATAACAGCGGAAAAGTCGTTTTTCAGGGATCCAAGGCAGAAGAATACGCCTCCCCTTACCGTCCCAAGCCTAAAGGCATTTACCCGGAAGCCGGCTCCGATGAAGTAGGAACCGGAGACTACTTCGGTCCCATTGCGGTTGCGGCGGTCCTTGCGGATCAAAAGGACGCGGACTTCTTAAAATGCTTATCCGCGCACGACTCCAAACAAATCACCGACGCCAGGATCCTGGAAACCGTTCCGAAGATCATCGAACGGGTTCCCTATTCCTTATGCCTTCTGGATAACACGAAGTATAACGAGGTGCAGCCCTCCAACAATATGAACCGCATCAAAGCAAGGCTTCACAACATGTGTTACCGGAACCTGAAGAAGAAATACGGAACTCTCCCGGAGCACATCATCATTGACCAGTTCACTCCGGAAAATCTGTACTATCGTTACTTATCGGGAGAACCGGAGATCATCCGCGGCATCACCTTCGAAACCAAAGCCGAAGACAAATATATCACCGTCGGCGCCGCGTCCATGATTGCGCGTTATGCGTTTTTGAAAGCCATGGATCAGATGTCGAAAAAATACGGCATGGAGTTTCCCAAAGGCGCCGGCGAAAAAGCCGATGAATTCGCCGCAAACTTCATCCGCCGGTACGGCAAAGACGAGCTGAAACACGTCGCCAAACTCAATTTTGCGAACACAAAAAAACTTCCGGAATGATCCCGGAAGTTTTCTTACGCGTACACGGATTTACTTCTGCACCGGCGCGGCATATTTTTCATGCCATACCTTTAACAGCGTGTTATAGACATGTTCGTTCGGATTCCCTTTGGCAAAATATCTGGAGTTGTCTTTTCCCAGCATATATGCGATAAAGGCCGCGACGGCGCGCGATCTTGACTGTCCGCCGTAACAATGAATCACCAGAGTTTCCGCCCTGTCCTGTTCAAGCACGAACCGGATGATCCGGTCCGCCATTTCTTCATCAAATAAAACTGCGCCTTCCACTTCTTTGACCGTATCATCAAAGTACAGAGTCAATACGCCTTCGCAGAAATTGTTCGGAACAAACTCAAATCCGAACCCGCCGGTATGCGTATCCTGAATGGAAATCATCGCGTAGGTATCGGTACGCTTGGCAAATTCCTCCAGCCCGAACGGATAATAATGGTCCATGACATATTCCCATGCCTCATAGACTGACAACAGTTTGATCCGTTTCATCTTTTTCCGCCCTTCTTCAGATAGAAGAATGTCATGAGCGCTCCGGCCGCAAACGAAATCACCGCCTTCACCGGAAACATATATTTCATGCTTTCTTCAAAATAAGTCATGGAGTCCGCCGCTAATTTGATCCTCCATCCCGGCACAAAATAACTGAGGCAAATATACACCAGAATAAAGGATAACCCGAAAATTGTTGCCGAATTCGTATGTTTCTTCATCTTACAGTCTCTCTTCCAAACCGAATACTACCGGAGCAGACGAATAACTGAGCCCGATCCGGTCTACTCCCAAATCAATCAGTTCCATGAAATGTTCCCGGGTGCGTACACATCCCGAGCCTTTCACTTTGACCCGGCCTTTGTTTTGATCAATGACAATCTGCACAACATCGTTCGCAGCGCCCCTCAAAGGTCTTCCGGTCAAAAATCCGGTGCTGGTCTTGATGTAATCGCAGCCTGCCGCAATGATGCATTCGCATCCTCTGCGTATTTCCTCTTCGGTTAACGCATCCGTCTCCAGGATTACTTTGATAACAATGTTATGCGCATGAGCCGCCTTCGCGCATTCCGCAAGATCACGCGTTACTTCCTCATCTTTTCCGGACTTCAGCAATCCGAAATTCATAACTACATCCAACTCGATAACTTCCGGACGCTTTGCGATATTCTCAATCTGCGCAACACGCATCGCTGTCGTGCCGTTCCCGAACGGAAAATCCACTGCCGGAGCCACCGTTGATTCGCTTCCCTTACAAAGCGGTATGCACAAATCCATCCAGCACGGATTCACCGCAATGCAGCGCACCTTGTGTTCTACACCCCACTTCGCAAGCCGGGCGACTGTTTCTTCCGTAAATTCCGGTTTCAAGATCGAATAGTCCATATACCGGGCAAGTTCATAATTATTCATCTCCGACGCAGGTTTCATGACGAAATCCTCCTATGCCTTTATTTTACAGGATTTTCCCGAAACCGGGGTATTAAGATTGTTTCGGCCCTTATAGATTTATCACTGCATCACATTGACGGATCACTTCCTGATCGTGAGAAACAATCAGAACCGTTTTTCCTTCTTCAACGAACCGGCGAAACAAGTCCAGTACATATTTTTTGTTTTCACAGTCCAAAGAAGCTGTAGGTTCATCCGCTAATATAAGATCAGCGTTTTTCAAGATAATCTTCGCAACTGCAACCCGCTGCTGTTCTCCTCCGGATAATTCATACACTTTTTTATTCTCTGTTCCGGAAAGTCCCAGTTCCTGTAACACATCTTTCATTTTCTCTTGATTCTTTTTATTCTTCATACACTTCATAATCCGAATATTTTCAGATACCGTCATGGAATCAACCAAACCGTAGTTTTGAAAAACAAAGCCTATCTTCTCTGCCAGCATCCTGCTGCGTTCCGTATTTGAGGTGATTTCCTTACCGTCAAACAGAATCATCCCGGAGTAAGGTTCAATCATACCGATCATATTCAGCAACGTCGTCTTCCCGCTTCCGGAGGCTCCGTAAATGCCGGTCATTTTCCCAGAAGGTATCACAGCACTGAAATTATGGAATAAGACTTTCTCATTGAATTGCTTATAAAGATTGATAATCTCTATTTTCATCTTGGGTCCTCCGTTCTGTTCCTTATAAACCGTCTGTAATAAATAAACATGCTGGCCGGAATTTCAACTGCCGATATGAATAAATAAGTTATTACCGTATCAAGACGGTATGTATCGGAAATCATCATTTTAAATACAGACGCCGCCAGGACGATAATTACGGAATTTAACAGATATTTGTGCAGGAAAGATCCCCAGGTTATCCCTTCTGTCTTTTCCGCAAAATACAATTGCCGGTTCTGCAAAAAGTCTTCTTTCACGATTTGGCTGCACAACAGAATATACGAGAAAAGGTAAAGCACAAAAACCGCAATGTTTTTCAAATAATGCTTGCTTTTACTCTCATAAAACCGATGATACAAAGACTGAACGTCCTCAATGTTCCAAGGACTTTTCCTGCCTGTGCTATCCATCCATAAGCGATCAACATATCCGATTGCTTCATCCGTATCGCCCTGATACCGGAAAAACATATTGGATACCAATTCATTGAAAGAATACGGCGATGTTACAGCGACAAGAATATCAGTGCAATCCGTTAATGAAACACTTCGAACGCTTGAGGATGAACCAATCATATAATAATCGTAATTCGGCAGTTTCCCGTAGGAACATATTTCCAGAATATCCCCGGGATTGTCAGGGAATACAGTCATCATCACTTTTTCGGCGATTTCGCGGTTATACGTTTCATCCTTCATCGATTCCGGGAAAAGAACATAACATTTCCATTCCCCCGGGAGTATATCAATATCCGGAAGATATTGCTTTAAATAGTTCTCATCAGTCTGGTAGACATGATGTCCGTTGATTTCTGCCAGATATTGAAACCAAGATAACCCGTTTTCTTTTTGCAGAACATTGAATACTTCTTCCGGAGTCGGAGAGGTCATCATGCCTCCCTGCTCTGACACAGTATCCAGCCGTGCAGATTTGAAAGCATATAAGTATTTATACGCATTCATACGGGATGAGTAATCTGCGGCATTCACCGTAAATTGATATAGACTTGTAACTCCGTACTGAACAGAATCCATCAAAATCACAAGGCAAATTATTTTCATACAAATAAGTAATATTTTCAAATGACCGTTGAACTGTTTCCCTTTCATTGAAAGATTCACCGGAACCATTTTTACAATAGCCAGCGTAAACACTCCGAACAAAAACACTGCAGCGAAATACAAGGCTGTAACTTGAGCCAGAGATCCCCAGAAGATTGCGTTCTCTTTGAAAAGAAGCTTCATAAAGTACAGCGAAAACACCGCTTCCGTCACAATAAAGCCCCCGAAGTGCAAACCGTATTCCTTCAATACTTCCTTCCGGAATATTTCCGCCGTTGAATATCCTTCCAGTTTTAAAATTGATATTTCTTTTTGGCGATTTATGGTTTCGGCATTCAGAACAATTGAATTAACAAGAATGATTAACATCAAGACTACGATCGTATGGTAATTCTGACGGAAAAAGAATGTTCTGAAATCTGCCGATTCCGTTCTTTCAATATAATTAAAATCAATAATTACCGAATCACCGAATTCTTCTTTGATTTCCTCAGCAAACAAAGAGGCTTGCTGAAATAGGGACGTTCTGTCATTCGATGTTAGATAATACTCTCCAAACGCAGTAAAACCATAATGGAATGCCTTTTCATCCATACTGCGAATCCCATATCGGTCCTCACCGAAAGTAGTAAAGATTCGATGCGCCGGATCTCTTTCATTCGTCGCATAGTATTCCAAGTTATGAAAGTCTGCAAATTCTCCATTATCCAAACGCAGCCGATAGTCACACGTTTCATCTCCGATAAAAGCAAAGGTCAGTAAATCAAGATCAGCGCTGTCTTTATCATTCGCGCTGTGTACTTGGAAAAGATTCAATCTGTGGTTGGCAGCGCATTTTTTCAATCCCTCCATCAGGTCTTCTTCCCGGATTTCTTTCCCTTTCCCGCGATACACCGATAAATTCACCTGACAGTCAGGCATAATAAAACCCAAGTACTTTTCGTAATTATAAGAATCAAAATAGACTGCGCTTAAATAAAAGCATATAAACGCAGAGATCACTGCCATCAATACAATCTTCTTCATACCCACTGTCTGAAAATCCCGATAATCCAAAACACACTGTCCGGGTTCAACTTGATTTTTTACTCTTATATTGTACACCTGTAACTTTTTATTTGAAATGTCGGCAGCCTGACACCGCATTATTTTTCATTGCAATCAGAAGAATCCGCAAGAACCTCTAAACATTAAAAAAACGGCAGACCGGAGCCTGCCGTAAGAGATGGATTACGAATTACAGGATGACGTACTTCAGAACGAAGACAACTGCTAAGACATACATCAGCGGAGTAACGTTCTTCGCCTTGCCTGTGCATAAGTGTAAGATCACGTGGGAGATGATACCTAACGCGATACCTTCCGAAATGGAATACATGAACGGCATAGCGAAGATGCAGATGAACGCCGGAATCGCCGAAGTCAGATCATTCCAATCCAGCTTGGTAACCTGCTGCATCATTAAGAATCCTACAACGATCAGCGCCGGTGCTGTCGCAAACGACGGAATCGCTAAGAATAACGGGCTGAAGAACAGCGCTAAGATGAAGAACAAACCGGAAACTACTGCGGTCAGACCGGTGCGTCCGCCTTCCGCAACACCCGAAGAAGATTCAACGAATGTCGTGATGGTGGAAGTACCTAACATCGCGCCGCAGGTCGTACCGATTGCATCCGCGAGCAATGCGCCCTTGATGCCCGGCAGTTTGCCTTCTTCATCAAGAAGATCTGCCTTCGCCGCACATCCGATCAAGGTTCCTAACGTATCGAAGATGTCAACGAATAAGAACGCGAATACGATCGAGATGAAATCACCGATATGCGAACCGATGAATGCGAAATCAAACTTGAAGAATGTGGAACCTACCGATGCCGGCATGGAAACGATTCCCGACGGAATCAAGCTGTAGAAACCCGCATCCGGATTCGGAACATATAAACCTGTGAGCTGGCAGATAATGCCTAAGCCCCAAGTGATCAAAATGCCCAGAAGCATATTTCCCTTTACATTCTTGATGACCAAGAACGCAGTAACGAGAATACCGATCAAGGCTAATAAAACGGTAATACCTTCGGAATTGAATGTGCCCGCAGCGAGGGAACCGCTGAACGAGAACATGCCGACTAATGTCGCGCTGTCTACAACGATATGCGCATTCTGTAAACCGATAAAGCAGATGAACAAACCGATGCCTACGGAAACCGCAACTTTTAAGCTCTGCGGAATCGCATTGAAGATAGCCTCACGGACATTGGTTAAGGACAGAAGGATGAAAATCAAACCTTCAACCAAAACTGCCGTTAATGCGACCTGCCAGGAATAACCCATCAAACCGCAAACCGTGTATGCGAAGTAAGCATTTAAGCCCATTCCTGCGGAAAGGACAAACGGTAAATTCGCAAACAGTGCCATACAGAAGGACGCAATCGCACTCGCTAACGCCGTTGCAGTAAAAATGGCGCCTGTATCCATACCTGTCACACCCAGAATGTTCGGGTTGACGGCGAGGATGTACGCCATCGTCATGAACGTTGTTAAACCGGCAATTACTTCCGTCTTCACATTCGTATTCTTCTCTTTTAAGTGGAAAAGCTTCTCAAGCATAACCCCTGCCTCCTTTATGTGAACATTATAAAGGAGATTTGGAGGTTTTCAACGCATTATTCTGTGAAACTTTTGTGAAAGCCTTTTCATTCTTCCTCTTCGGTTATATTACCGTAAAGATCATAGATATCCGCGTGATGAATTCTTACTTTCACGATTTCTCCGAATTTGTGTTCTTTGTAGGAACCGACATACACGGACCCGTCAATATCATCCGGCGCGGACGCGTAACTTCTTCCTTCATACATCCCGGTCGCCTCATCTATGCCTTCCAAAATGACATCAATTTCTTTTCCGATGAACTTCTTCGCGCATTCTTCGGAAATCGGTTCCTGAGCCTCCAACAGAGCCTTCAGACGGCGTTCCTTGGTCTTCCAATGAACCTGCGGTTTCATATCGTACGCCTTGGTTCCTTCCTCGCGGGAATACGCAAAGGCGCCCAGACGGTCAAACTTCATTTCCCTTACAAAGGACATCAGTTCATTGAAATCTTCTTCGGTTTCTCCCGGGAATCCGACGATCATTGTGGTGCGGAATATCGCATCCGGGAAGTACTCACGGATCTTCGCGACGATTTTTTTGAATTTTTCAACCGTTGTCGCGCGGTTCATTGCCTTGAGGATCTTATCGTTTCCGTACTGCATCGGCAAATCAAAGTACGGCACAAACTTCCGGCATTCCTTCAATTCCTTTAAGAGTTCTTCGTCCATCTGGCTCGGGTACAGGTACAAAACGCGAATCCATTCGATTCCTTCGATTTTGTCGATTTCCTTGACCAGTTCACCCAGACGTTTTTTGTGATAGAGATCGACTCCGTACATCGTGGTATCCTGCGCGATCAAAGTGATTTCCTTTACGCCGCGCTTGGCCATCATCTTCGCTTCTTCCACCATCTTTTCAAAAGGTTCCGACGCATATTTGCCTTTGATAAGCGGAATTGCGCAATAAGCGCAGATGTTATAACAGCCGTCCGCGATTTTCAGATATCCGGCCCAAGGATCGGTCGAAAGATAACGCTCCGGATTCGGATGAACATCCCCCAAGCCGATTTCTTCCTTCAGGATCTCCGGCATCTTCGCGTAATCGTCAATCGGAATAAACCGGTCGACCTCCGGAAGTTTCGCCTTCAGATCTTCCAGGTATCTTTGTGCCAAACATCCCGTCACGATTAGTTTTTTACACCTGCGTTCCTTGTAGTCCGCCATCTCCAAAATCGTGTTGATGGATTCCGCCTTGGCCGAATCAATGAATCCGCAGGTATTGATAAACAATACATCCGCGTCTTCCGCGTCCGGCGTAATATCAAATCCGCCTTCTTTCAGCAATCCCATGATGCGCTCCGAATCGACTCGGTTTTTTGCGCATCCGAGTGATATCATTCCCGCTTTTTGTTTCATCGTTTTAATTCCTCCGCCCTCTGTTTGTATTCTTTTGAAAATCTGAAGGATTCCTTGATTTTCTGAATTGCCTTATTGGCAGTCCACGGATCCGGGATTTCTTTTCCCAGATACTCTAACACATATTCCGGATAAAGAACCGCCCTTTCGGCCAGATACCATGCCATCATCATTTTTACGTAGTATCCGTCCGATCCGCCTTTCGCAAACGATTTCACGGTTTCCTCCGTATCTTCTTTTCCGGGATAGTATCTCATGGAAATCAAAATTCCGGTCCGCCGGTAAAACTCCCGATCATCATTCAGCAGGTTCTTCATCCAATCCCGGTAAGCGTCCGGATCCTTCGCAATCCATTTCCATCCGGTGATTGCGGAATCCGTCTGTCCCCAGCTGTCTGTCTCGGATAAGAA
>CACYEP010000009.1 GCA_902773425.1 uncultured Erysipelotrichaceae bacterium
AGAGGGTGGGATTCGAACCCACGTGACGTTGCCGTCAAACTGATTTCGAGTCAGCCCCGTTATGACCTCTTCGATACCTCTCCGTTTCGCAGTAGTTAAAGTTTATCGCAGTTATCGAAAACGCGCAACTGAAAACAGAAAATTTACAGAAACCGAAATAATTGTTATCATAGTTTCGGTTATGGAAATGAGGCTTTAAAATGAAACATTTCATGTGTGTTTTATTCATAATACTGTTGGTATTGTCCGGGTGTTCCGGTTCCGGCAGTTCCGATCTGGACTATGGGGCAACCTATCATGAAGTTCCGGACGGATTCGACTATACGGTTTCCTCCGGTTCCAACAATTCCTTCCTGACGGCCAACTTCGTAGACGGTCTGATGGAATACAACGATAAAGGAGAACTGGTGAACGCGCTGGCCGGTTCCGTCAAATCCGAAGAGAACGATACGGTCTGGACATTCACGATCCGCAAAGGCGCCAAATGGGTTACTTCCTCGGGAGAAGAATACGGAGAAGTCACCTCGGATGACTGGCTGGTCGGATTACGGCATGCGCTGGATGAAAAATCCGATGAGGCATACCTGGTCCGCGGCATCATTAAGGGCGCGGCCGAATATATGGACGGCACCGGAGATTTCCACAGTGTAGGCATTGAGGCTGTCGACCGGTACACGGTCAAGTACACCTTGGAGAAACCGTATTATTTCCCGGCACTGACCGTACACGGGATCCTGTATCCGATCAACCGCGAGTTCTTCGGGACAAAGTCCTGCGCGCTCGGAGGAAAAAATACAGAACTCTGTAAGTTCGGACAAATCGGTAAAGACGGCATCCTGTATAACGGGGCCTACATCTTAAGCGAATATAACGAAAAAGGTACGATCGTATTAACGAAGAACCCGGATTACTACGACAAAAACAAGGTCCGCCATCCGACGGTTACCTTCCTGTATGATTCTCTGGAAGATCCGCATTTCGCGATGAAGAAGTTCGAAGACGGTGAAACCTCGTATGCGGCGATCCGTTCGGATTGGTTCAAGGATGATTACGATTCCTACATGTCCAAATATAACGGATATGTCTTAACCGCCATGCCGGATGATACCCTTCAATATCTCCGTTTCGTGTTTGAACGTACATATGACGGGAATTCAGAACGTTCCGCGGAAGAAGCCGCGGCAGTGCGCAAAGCCCTCCTGAACAAGAATTTCCGTCTGGCTATCCTAAGCGCGTTTGACCGCAGTGCCTTCGTTTCCCCGGAATGCGGAGACAAAGAACTCGGAAACCTCGCAATCCGCAATACAATCGTTGCGGAAGAAATCAAAATCACCGGCGAACAGAGTTACAGCGCCATCTTATTGGACAAACTCAAAGGTTCCTTCCTGGCGGATAAGAATCTTCTGAACGGGAAAGACGCGTTCTATGACCCGAATATGTCACGCAATTATCTGGAACTGGCAAAAGAAGAAGGTGTAACCCTTCCGGTCACATTGGAGCTTCCTGTAAGCGAAGATGCGCAGGATGTGCACCGCGCTTCAACTTTCAAGAACTCCGTGGAGACTTCCACCAACGGACAGATCCTGATCCGGTTGGTTCCGGAAGGACAGGACGCAGATCTTTCCCTGAGCGGAATCATCCGTCCGGCATATAACGATCCGGCATCCTACCTGGAAAACATGCCGTTTGAAAAAATCGAAGATGAAACCGTACGGGAAGCCCTGAAGATTGATGTATATACCGATCTGATGAAAGCGGCGTCGGACGCGGAAGATGAATCCGTACGCAATGAAAAGTATGCCGAGACCGAAGCCTGGATCTTATCCGAAGCCCTCATCGTTCCGGTATGCGCGTCGGACGCGGAACATTACGTATCCCGCACAGACCGTATTATTCACCCGGAATTCAAACACGGATTATCCGGATACAGGCTGAAATACACGCAGGTAACCGAACTGCTTCAAAAACCTTAACAATCAAAAAGGCGATGCCCGCACGATACCGGCATCACCTTTTTTATATGGATTCCCTGACACATTTCACAGGATTCTTAAATGAGACATTCCGCATTTCACGGCGGATTTTCCGGTACGCCGGATAATACCCTTCCAGAACCCGGTAGAAAGCTTCGGAATGATTCAGCACTTTGAAATGCGCATATTCATGAAATACGATCGCATCGATATACGCAGAAGGCAGACATGCCAGCTGCAGGTTCAATGTGATCCTGCCGGATTTCGGATGACAGGAACCGTATTCTGTATGCATCGCCCGGTAAGAAAATACGACGTTTTTCTTTCCGGTAATCCGTTCGTACAGTGCGCGGCGGGATTCGACATATTCCTCAAGATATGCCTTCCAGACCTTCTTTACCAATTTTTCCAGAGCTTCATCATCCTTGGGGTCTTTCATAGTGAACACGATGATTCCGTCTGTTTCATTCCATGTGTTTTTTGCGCCTTTTTCAAGCCGTACGTCACGTTTTTTACCCAGCAGGTAAAATCCTTCCTCCTTCGGTTTGTTCAGGCAGGATAAGATCCATGCGGCATTTTTCCGGAGGAAGGATTCCAGAAACAGTTTCCCCGTAAACCGGTTCGCATGCACGATAAAAGGAGGATCGTTTTCGGGACGGTACATCATCCGGATCCCTAAAGTTTTCGTATATTTCAATTCATACGCAACCGTTTTGTCAGCGATTTGTATCGTTCGCAAGGTTCTCCTCCGCTTCTTCCCATTCCGCCATCAAACCGGTCAGAAGGTTGTGCTGGACCGAAATCTGATCTTCCAGTTCTTCCATTTTCCGGTAGTCGTGATAATACTCCGGATCAAAACGCAGCTCACGCAGTCTTTCCAATTCCGCTTCGCCTTCTTCGATGAGCTTTTCCAAACGTTTCACTTCGTTTTTCCAATTCTTGCGGCGAACCGGCTTGGACGCAGTTTTTTCTTTCTTGATTTCTTCTTCCGCCTTGGCTTTTTCCGTTAAGACACCTTCCATGTACTCCGAATACGTGTACGGGTAATAGGTTGCTTTACCGTTTTTGATGATTAATAAGCTGTCCGCGATTTTATCAATGAACCATCGGTCATGGGACACCACCAACAAGGTTCCTTCATAATCTTTTAACGAGGCTTCCAAGGCTTCCTTTCCCGGAATATCCAGATGGTTGGTAGGTTCATCCAGAATCAGGAAGTTTGCCTGCCTCAGCATCAGTTTCGCCAAGGACAGACGGACTTTCTCCCCTCCGGAAAGAACGCTGACTTCCTTGAATACATCATCGGCGCTGAACAGGAAATTTCCCAGCACCGTGCGCACTTCCGTACGGGTCAATTCGGGATATTCATCCCAGAGTTCATCCAAAACCGTCTTGTCACCGCTGAATTGGGCAAGTTCCTGGTCGAAATAACCGATTTCAATCTGATGCCCCAACAAAAATTCTCCGGATAAAGGCGCAACGGAAGACACAATGGTTTTCACGAATGTACTCTTTCCTTCCCCGTTGGGACCGATAACCGCGATTCTTTGTCCGCGCAGAACTTCCAGGTTCACGGTTGCCAAAGGCTTATCATACCCGATGACCAGGTCCTTGGTTTCCAGAACTTTCTTTCCGCCTTTGACAGCTGCGGTAAAGCGCGGAAGGAAGTTCTTCTTGGCGCTTCCGGGTTCCTCCAGACGGTCCATTCGTTCGAGATATTTGATTTTGGACTGCGCGAAGGCAGCCTTGTTTTTCTTGTAGCGGAACTTTTCGATCAATGCTTCCAAACGCGCGATATCTTTCTGCTGGCGGTTATAGGCGGCGGCTTTGCGGATCTGGTCGGCTTCCTTCGCCTTCATATAAGCCGTGTAATTTCCGTGCCATAACACCAATTCCTCATCATCCAGTTCATAAACCTTGGTAACGATCCGGTCCATGAAATACCGGTCATGGGACGCGATCAATACCGCGTTCGGATATTTCTTCAGATAGCTTTCCAGCCACTCAATCGTTTCTAAATCCAAATGGTTGGTCGGTTCATCCAACAGTAAGAGATCCGGTCTGGATAATAAAAGGCACACGAAAGATATCCTCGTTTTCTGTCCTCCCGAGAATGTCTTTAACGGACGCATCATGTCTTCTTCCGAAAATCCGAATTTGGAAAAGACCGTCTTCTGTTCGTTTTGGTACGTATATCCTCCAAGACGCTCAAAATCTTCCTGTAAGTGGGCGTATCTCGTCAAAACGGCTTCACCCGTGTCATTCTTCATCTTTTCCTCAACGGCGCGTATTTCGGCTTCTAAAGCGTGTATCGGCGCATAGATGCGGTCCAGCTGTTCCTTTACGGTCAAAGATTCATCTTCGAATGCCTGCTGGCGAAGATACCCGATCGTGATCTTTCCGGACTTATGAATTTCCCCGGAATCCAATTCCTCTTCCCCGGTCATCACCTTCAAAAGGGTCGTCTTCCCGGTTCCGTTACGTCCGATCAAGGCAACCTTTTCTTTCTCTTTGATCAAAAGATGAATGTCTTTGAAAAGGGTCTTGGTCCCGAAGGACTTTGACCCTGACTGAATCTCAAAAATCATAAATTCTCCTACGGCTTCACCGCGTTCAGATACTCCTCGATTCCCTTCGCGCAGGATTCGACATACTTATCGAAGTTTGCGGTCCAGGCATTCGCGTCTTCCGCCAATGCGATGTTGCACATGCTGAAGTATAAGGACTGTAACCCGTTGGCGTCAACTGCGAAGGCATTCAGCTTACTGTTATCATCGGCTTTGCCTGCGCCTAACGCCTTGCCTCCGGTTTCACGGATATCATAGTCTCCGTCATACCCTCCGTCGATTCTTTCACTCGAAGATACGGAGTAAGAACCGTTCTTGGCGCTCATGCCGCCCTCATTGATCATCGCGTTGTAAACGGATTCCGCCAGATCATCGGAGATATAACTGGAATAGGTAATACCCAATCCGGTCTGCGGCGTGCCATCGTACATATCAAATGAGAAGAAGTATTTTCCCTTGGAAGTATACGCGCTTGCCGCAACCCCGTCGGTTCCGTACATGCCTGCCCAGCTGAACTGGTCGCGGGTCATATAGACTTTATAGCCGTCCGTCTCGAGTTTCTTCTTTAATTCCGTGGCAAACCGGAACATCTCTTCCGACTCGGTCAATCCGTTTCCGGTCAGATCATCACGTACCTTTTCGGTAACCGGCCCCGGATTCAATACGATATCATAGGTGCCTTCATCCAAGGTCTTTACCTTGCGGACATCCAGGAATACATAGTTCTTGTCCAGAACATTGGTTTCTGCGTCCTTCGGATTCATCAATGCCGCATCGGCATACAGTGTTACCTGATAGCGGGTATTGTTGCGGGGTAAAGTGGTAACCGTCGCTCCGTTGATCGGCGTGCCGGTGTATAAGCGTTTCTGTAAGAGATTTTCGATCATGTAGACTTCATAGAATCCTTCCGGAATTCCGCGCAGATCGATTTGTCCGTCCAGA
>CACYEP010000010.1 GCA_902773425.1 uncultured Erysipelotrichaceae bacterium
GAAGGTATGAACATAATCCTTTGTGGTTGCGGAACCGCCGTCGCTGGATGTCCACGCGTAGGAAACTATGTCTGCAGGTCCGTCCTGATCCGTGCTAATATTGGCGGCTGTTACTCTAAGGAAATGCTTAGAAATCGTAAAGGCTGCTTTAGGTTTATGATTAACAATAACATTTTCAGGAATTACTACACTTTTGGTAACTTTATCAGATATTCTGCCACTCTTATCCTTGACTATTAATGATATTGAGTATTTTCCATGGGAAGAAAAAGTATGAACAAATTTCTTAGATTTTGATAACCCGCCATCGCTTGAACTCCAAGAAAATTCTGAAACATCATCGGTTCCATCGTATGTGGCGGTAACAGTATTTCCGTTAATCACAATAGAAAAAGAGGCTACTGGCCAATCTTCATAATTCTGCTTAACGGTCACAACCTTGCTGTATTGATTTGATACAGCGCCTTTGCTATCGGTGACTGTTAAACTAATCGTATAAGTCCCAGCCTTTTGAAACACATGTGAAAAATCTTTATTATGTGATAATCCTCCATCCGAAGATTTCCACAAATATGAAACAATATCGCCATCTCCATCAACGTCATAACTTGTATTTGTAGCAACTACTTCTAAATTATTTGTTGTAAAATCAAAAGACGCCACTGGAGCATTATTCTTTCGTTCAACTACAACATCTTCTGAAACAACTAAGGACTGTTTTCCATCTCTGTCAGTTACATAATGAGATATTGTATATGTGCCTTCTTCAACAAAGACATGCCTAAAGTTTTTTTCATTAGATACACTTCCATCGCTACAGACCCAGCTGTATTCTACAATATCATCATCGCCATCTTCATCAGTGCTTGTATCTGTTGCAATAACTTCTAAGTAATTAATACGTATTGAAAATGATGCTATAGGTTCATGATTATCATTACTAGTTTCACCATTGCTATTACTGCCACCACCGCCACAGGAAGACAATGAAAGAACAGACAAAATGGCAACACTTAATTTTGAAAATTTCATTATTTGAGTCTCCTGCGTTAGTAAATATTGGTATGAGTATACAAGCATTAATACAAAAAAAACCGAAGTTGCTCACAAAAACATTACACAGCAATTAAAAAATTATATTTATGAACCTTAGTGCAAAATTTCCCACTGCATCATGGTAACGCATAGAGCAAGCTTTTATACTGGACTCACGAATGCCGAGACAACACCTCCTTTCCGGAACCGCAGGAACCTGTGATCATTACCGTAGTCTCGGATCTGGCTACCTTCCGGGCCATTTCCAGAAGATCCTCCGTCCGGGGATCCCCGTACACCGGCTCTCTTTTGTCCGCCACCTGAAGAGGCACATAACGGCTGACCTGATTCAACAGCACCTCGGGAGCAAAGGGCTTGGTCAGATAATCCACCGCGCCGTCCCGCATGGCCTTCACCGTGCAGTCGATATTGGCATAGGCCGTCATCAAAAGCACCGGAATCTGGGGATATTTCACATGCACCGCATTAAGAAGACGATGGCCGTCCATGCCTTCCATTTGGATATCGGAGATAACCATGCTGATTCTGAGACGCGACAGAAGATCCAGAGCCTGAGCTCCGCCGGAGGCCTCCGTGCACTCATATCCAGAAAGCATCAGAGTATCGGTGATGGCCTCCCGGAGCCGGGCATCATCGTCCACAATCAAAATACGGTTTTTTGCCATGGCAACCTCTTTGTTCCGGCCGGAGCCTTTTATCGCAGACTGAAACCGGCAGCTAATAAATTATTGAACCAGGCGGCCTCTGAAACCGGAAAAACCCAGGATGCCGCCACAGAGAAAGATTATCACGGTTTCAAAAATAAGAGGTGAATGTGAACCGGATTACTTTCTTGAAATCATCTTATCCAATGAATATCAGGCTAGAATTCGTGATAATCACCGAATTTAAAAAAACTGTATCAGAAGACAAAAGTCTGCTCGTACCCACAAAAAAAGCATGTCGGCAGTTTCAAACATCAGCGCATGGTCTTGCCTAATGATGTGGTGTAAGCTGTAACTGCTAAACTGCA
>CACYEP010000011.1 GCA_902773425.1 uncultured Erysipelotrichaceae bacterium
GCCGGTAACCAATACTACTTTGTCTTCTAAATGCAGATTCATAAATATTTCTCCTTCCTCAGCAAATCTAATTATATACACATTTCCGGAAGAATAAATATAATTCGTTAACAATTTCACATTTTGGAAAGGTTTTCGTTCCGTACATGATTGCCCGGGCAGGCTGCTTGAAACAGAAGGGCAGAATGCTTATACTATGCTGTTAGATACATCTAACAAACGCGGCAGGAGGCAGTTATGACAAAAGAAATCTTGATCGGGTTACTTATCCCGTTGGCCGGTACATCCTTAGGGGCGGCGTGCGTCTATTTTATGAAGAATGAACTGAAGCCGTCCGTACAGAAGGTTCTTCAGGGATTTGCGTCCGGCGTCATGTCAATCATGCGAAGACGTTTTATGAATGCGCATGGCAGTTCTATGTTCTGATGGCGGGGATGGAACTCTATGACTTGTGCACGGTGGACTTATATTGGGTTGCCGGTACGGAATGGTGGGATATTCCGGGAACGGAAGATCTGAGGGATTTGTGGCATGGCGCGGACTTTAAGAAAATGAAAATAATCGGAAAATGCGTGTTCTTTGTGATTTGTGTTCCTTTGGCGGCATTGTTCGGATGGATTTTCTCCCTGATTGCGAATTTGTTTTAAAGAAAATAGTTCCGTTCCGGAGTATTTGGAAAAGTTTTTATAAATCGCTACCGGAATCGGCGCTTCTGTCCGGGGAGTATGTAAACGGTATCGGAAAGGAACGGGAAAAAGCATTTGAACAATGGCAGTCCAAAGCATGGCTGCCTTTTTGCACGGAAGACGGAAAGATTTCCGCTGCAGGCAGGAAACAGGAAGAAAAACTGTGAAGCAGTGCATAAATATAAAGAAAACGGAAGGTGTTTCCGTGTCAGACATTGCCGGTGAACGCTTGCAAACTCTATTTCGAAAGACTACAATGATACTGTAGATTGAAACAAATCAAACATATCATAGACATCATTTTTGGGTGTAAACCGTGCCGTAGCATGCACAGTTCATCATAGAAATTGTAATAGGAGGAAAATGATGAAAAAGTTAGTAGTTATTCTGTTAGCGTTATTCATGGCGCTGACCCTTACCGCTTGCGGTAAGAAAGAGGAAGGACAGCAGGGCGGAGAAGCTCAGTACGATCCGGATCCGGAATGGCAGTGGGTCGGAGAAATTCATCCGGAAGTAACCGGTGATCTCATGGTTTATTCGACCATGGCAGACTTGGAATTCTCGATCTTCTACGAAGGTTTCGGTCACAAGTATCCGAATGTCAACATGGAATATGTTAACGCGGGCGCAGGTGAATTAAAGAGCCGAATTGAAGCGGAAAGCGCAAATCCGCAGTGCGACGTTATGTTGGGCGGTCTGGTATATTCCGACGCAATCAACTACGCGAATCTGTTTGAACCGTATGTTTCCGTTAACAACTCCAAGATGTCCGAAGATGCGCAGAACCAGACCGGTGTCTTAACATGGATCACCGACCAGGTTGTTAACCTCGTCGTGAACACCAAAGTTTGCGAAGAATTAGGCGTTGAAGTGAAGGGCTACAATGATCTTCTGAATCCGAAATTACAGGGTATGATCAACGTTGCGGTTCCGACCACCTCTTCCGGATGGAACAACCTGTGCTCGATGCTGACCGTTATGGGCAACGGCGACGCGTCCAGTGATGCAGCTTGGGAATATGTCGATAAGTTAATGGCGAACTTAGGCGGTAAGTTACAGTCTTCTTCCTCGAAAGTATTCAAGGAAGTATTCGCAGGTGAAAAGGCAGTAGGCGTTTCCTATGAATTCCCGTGCGTAACCGCAGAAGTCGAAGGCGTTGATCCGGTTAAGGTCGTTTACTTCGAAGAAGGCACGATCCATTCTTTATTCGCGGACGCAATCGTAAAGAACGCTCCGCATATGGAATTGGCGAAGACTTTCATCGACTGGACTATTTCCGATGAATGCCAGGGCAAGTTAGCTACATCCTTACAGAGACAGGGTAATGCGAATATCACGAATAACCCGGCATTAAAGCCGTATTCCGAGATGAAGCTCTACAAGCTGGATAATGAATATCTCGCAAAGAACCAGCCGCAGATTCTTGAACATTGGAATGAACTCTGGAAGAAGTACGAAAGCAACAACTAATCAGTTTATTTAAGGAGACCAATAATGAACGGTGGAATTAGGATCAGTCACGCAAAGAAATGCTACGGACAAAATGTGATCATTCCTGATTTAAGCCTGGAAATTAAGGAGGGTGAGTTCTTCACCCTCCTTGGTCCATCCGGCTGCGGGAAGACAACATTACTGCGTATGATTGCAGGCTTTAACTCGATTGAAGACGGGGACTTTTACTTCGGGGATACACGGATCAATAATCTGGATCCGGCAAAGAGAAACATCGGTATGGTGTTCCAGAACTACGCAATATTCCCGAATATGTCCGTAAAACAGAATGTGGTTTTCGGTCTGAAGAACCGGAAACTTCCGAAAGATGAAATTGAACGCCGCTGCGAGAAATTCTTGAAAATTATGAAAATTGAAGAGATGAAAGACCGTATGCCGGACCGGTTATCCGGAGGTCAGCAGCAGCGTGTCGCACTGGCGAGAGCTTTGGCAATTGAACCGGACGTCTTATTGATGGACGAGCCGTTAAGTAACCTGGATGC
Source organism: uncultured Erysipelotrichaceae bacterium (assembly GCA_902773425.1). Taxonomy (GTDB): domain Bacteria; phylum Bacillota_I; class Bacilli_A; order Erysipelotrichales; family Erysipelotrichaceae; genus RUG11872. The sequence goes on from CACYEP010000011.1 coordinate 2,681, forward strand.
AAAATTACGTATCGAGATGCGTGAAGCAATCAAGGAAATGCAAAATGAACTCGGAATCACGACTGTATACGTAACGCATGACCAGGAAGAGGCGATGGCAATTTCCGATAGGATCGCGGTTATGAACCTCGGTGTGATCCAGCAAGTCGGCACACCGAAGGAACTGTATCTGCGTCCGCGCAATCAGTTCGTCGCGAATTTCGTAGGCACTTCCAACTTCCTTTACGCAACGGTGAGAGTGAAGGAAGGACGCAAATATCTGGTGTTTGATAACGGTTATGAACTGGAAATGAAGAATCTTTCAGAGGAAGCGGCGGATGGCTTGAGAGTCATGGCGGCCGTTCGTCCGGAAGAGTTTATTCTTCATAAGGAACCGACGGCGTTCCGCGCAACCGTTCATCAAAGCTCTTTCTTAGGACTGAATACGCATTACTTCGCGCATTTGGAGGACGGCACGGATATCCAGGTGGTGCGCGAATCGGAATTCAACGATAAGACAGCCATCGGAAGTGTAATCTATCTGACCATGAATCCGGATAAGATCAACATCCTGTCCGAAGACGGTTCGCATACCCTGATTGTTGAAGAAACGAGTGATAACGCATGAACTCCGCAAAGAAACGATTTGATGTGTGGACTTTGATCAGTATCGGGATCATGCTGATGTATATCCTGTTCCTGATTTACCCGTTGTTCACCATTTTGAAAAACTCGTTCTATGTCTCCGGAGATTCCTCCGTTACGATGGAGAACTATGCGAAGTTCTTCAGTAACAGCTACTATACCGATTCAATCTGGAACAGTTTCAAGGTCTCGTTCGTGACCATGATCCTGTCCTTAGTGATCGCGATCCCGATGGCGTATCTGTTTACGTTATATAAGATCCGCGGTTCCAGATTTGTCCAGATTTTAATCGTTATGTGTATGATTTCCGCACCGTTTATCGGGGCATATTCCTGGATCCTTCTGTTGGGAAGAAACGGGGTTATTACACAATTTGTGAAATCCCTGACCGGCATTACGCTTCCGAAGATTTACGGATTCGGGGGAATTCTTCTGGCAATGACGACGCGGTTGTTCCCGCTGGCGTTCCTTTATATCCAGGGCGGATTAAAGAATGTCGATAACTCTCTTCTGGAAGCGAGCGCGAATATGGGGTGCAGCGGCGTAAAGAGATTCTTTAAGGTTGTCATTCCGTTAGTTATGCCGTCGATTTTGGCAGCTGCGTTAATGGTATTCATGCGCGCATTTGCCGACTTCGGTACGCCGCTGATGATCGGAGAAGGGTACCGGACATTCCCGGTTGAAATCTACAATCAGTTCGTAGGAGAAACCGGTACGAATCACAACTTCGCGTCCGCCATCGCGGTCATCGCAATCGTCATCACCGCATTGATTTTCTTGATTCAAAAGATTGCGACTTCGAAGTTCCAGTTCACGATGAACTCCCTGCATCCGATTGAAAAACAGAAGATGGGTCCGCTGAAGTCCTTCTTTGTACACTTCTTCATTTACGGAATGGTGATTATTTCGATGCTTCCGCAGATTTACCTGGCGTATCTTTCCTTCAGGAATACCACGCCTTCGGGGCAATCGTTTACGACGGGGTACTCGCTTGACAGTTATATCAAGGCGTACAAGCGTGTCGGCCGTTCAATCGGCAATACCCTGAAGATCGGTATTATCGCCCTGATCGTAGTTGTATTATTGGCGATTTTGATTGCGTACCTGGTTGTACGCCGCAAGAACACCCTGAACAATATCATTGATGTGACTTCGATGATCCCGTTTGTTATTCCGGGTTCGGTCGTAGGTATTGCGCTTGTTACAAGCTTCAACCAGAAGCCGTTGGTATTGACCGCCACCATTGCGATTATGGTCATCGCGATGACCATACGAAGGGTGCCGTCTACGATCCGATCATCGATTGCCGTACTCCAACAGATTCCAATCACCATTGAAGAAGCCGCGATTTCATTGGGTACTTCCAAACTGAAAACTTTCTTCAGGATCACGGTTCCGATGATGGCCAGCGGAATTTTCGCGGGCGCTATCTTAAGCTGGGTGTCCATCATTACGGAATTATCCAGTTCGATTATGCTGTACGGGTCCAAGACGATTACGATGACAGTCGGTGTTTATACGCTGGTGTCAAGAGGCACGGACGGGCAGGCAGCCGCAGTCGCAACGGCGTTAATGGTTCTTTCCGGATTGTCGCTGGCAGTCTTCTACAGCTTCAGCGGTGATAAGGAAATCTCCATGTAAGGAGGAACGGTATGTTGTTTGAGAACAGAGTAGCGATGGTGACCGGTGCCGGCAGCGGAATCGGTCAGGCAATCGCGGAAATGCTGGCGAAGGAAGGCGCGAAGACTGCGTTAGTCGATTTGTTTGCTGAAAAAGCGGAAGTTACCAAATCGGTCATTGAGGAAAACGGAGGAAGCGCAAAAGTGTATGCCGCGGATGTTACCTCCAAGGAAAGAGTTGACGAAACCGTCGGGAAAATCATCGCGGATTTCGGAAAAATCGATTTTCTGATCAACTGCGCCGGATATTCCCGGATCCTTCCGTTTTTGGAACACACCGAAGAGATTTGGGACAGGACGATGGATATCAATGTGAAAGGTCCGTTTTTGACAGCCTTGGCCGTTGTCCCGCACATGAAGGAACAGGGCTTCGGCAACATCGTCAACTTCTCGTCCTTATCCGGCAAGAAGGCGACCACGCATTACCAGGCATATGTCGCGTCCAAGTTCGCGGTGCGCGGACTTACCCAGTCTTTGGCGATAGAATTGGCGCCGGACAATATCCGTGTGAATTGCGTGTGCCCGGGAGTCGTTTATACACCGATGTGGGAAGCGCAGATCGGAGATTACGCAAAAAAGCGCAATATTACCGTGGAAGAAGTCATGCCGAGATTCGCGAAGGGAATTCCGTTAGGACGCATCGGAACCTTGGAGGATGTTGTGAAAGTCGTCCGGTTCCTTTTGAGCGATGAGTCTTCGTACATGACCGGTCAATCCTTGAATGTGACGGGTGGTTCCTGGTTCGATTAAGCGTAAAAAAGGAGAAGCTCAGACAGATAGTGTCTGGGCTTTTTTTGTGATGAAATCTTTCCCGGATGTATAATAAAAATATGAGAAACCGACCGGACATAAAAAACTTTCAGTACTGTTTGATTTTAGGAATCTTTGCGGCGGCTGCGGTCATCGGAGTTTTCTGCTGCGTTCAATTCTATGCATCGGAAAAGGTGCTGTTTTGGATATCCGCAGTATGGACGGCATTTTATGTTCTTACGATTTTGGCATGGCTGAACCGGGAAAGAACGGAACGTTTTGAAGCAATCATGACACCGCTGGTCTTCGGTGCGGTGTTCCTTTTGTTCCTTGCGCTGATTGCTGCGGGAGGTTGGCTCTTTGCGGGGAAAATCCTGGCAGGAGAAAATGTTTTGGAGAATGTTCTGGGGATGGTGATTGCGGAAGCAAGTCTGATTGCCTTCGCGGTAATCCTGTATAAATATTACCTTCGGGAACCGCTTCGAAAACTCACCCAGAAAAATAAAAAATTGTAACCGGGATCTTTGCGAAAAAAAGGATTCCGGTTTTTTGTCGCCCGGCAGGCGACCAAGCGGGTCTTTGAAATTTGTAAGATATAGATGTCAAAAGACAGGAGGTATGAAATATGTTAGGTGCTATTTTCGGAGATATTGTAGGTTCGGTATATGAGTTTCATAATACAAAGAAGTATGGATTTGTGCTGCTGAGGGAGGAATCGGGTCCGACGGATGACAGCTGCATGACCCTCGCCGTGGCGAAATCCTTCACGGAAACATGGGGAAAAGAAGACGATGTGATCCGTGCGGCCTTGGTAAAAAACATGAGGGAAATCGGAAGACGGTATCCGGGTGCCGGGTATGGAGGAAGATTCTATCATTGGCTATTCGGAGATGATCCGAAGCCTTACGGCAGTTACGGTAACGGAAGCGGCATGCGGGTAAGTCCGGTCGGCTGGATGTTTGATACGCTGGAAGATACATTGCACGCGGCAAAATTAAGCGCGGAAGTTACGCATAATCATCCGGAAGGAATCATGGGAGCCGAGGCAGTCGCTGCGGCGATTTATCTGGCAAGAACCGGCAAAACAAAAGAACAAATCAAACAGTTTATCACGGGGAAATGCGGTTATGATCTGAACCGCACACTGGATGAGATCCGTCCGGATTACACTTTTACCGAGATTTGCCGGACTACGGTGCCGGAATCAATCATCGCGTTTTTGGAAAGTAACGGTTTCGAGGACGCAATCCGCAAGGCAGTATCCTTGGGAGGGGACAGCGATACGATTGCCTGCATGACCGGCGCAATTGCGGAAGCCTATTACGGCATGCCGGAAAAATTCAAACAGGAAGTACATAAACGTCTGGATGCGTATCAATGGAATATCGTAAAAAATTATCAGAAATTCCTGAAGAATAAAAAGACGGATTCCTAACAGTCACGAAGGTTTCATCATGATTTCACAAGGTGCTGCCGGATATCGTTTATAATAAAAGGCAGGAGAGTGAGTATCATGAGTTCCAGAGAATTTAAAAAAGGCGATATTGTACGCCAATATAAACGTGAATATGTGAATCCGGAAACTCCGCGTTATCTGTACCGGATTGAAGGTACGGCTTACGACGCGGACACCAAGGAAGAGTACATGGTGTATACGGCGATTTACGCGGACGGGAAAACCTGGATCCGCAAGCGCAGTGAATTCGAAAAGGAAGTGGATCATTGGAGATATCCCGATGTCACGCAGAAGTACATGTTCGAACCGGCGTCTGAGGAAGAAATCAAAATCGCGGAAAAACCGTTAACCGATGAGATGAAAGTTACCTGGATCGGGCATTCCTGTTTCAGAATTGAAAAGGACGGCTATGCGGTCGTAATCGATCCCTACGGGGACGGTTCGGTTCCGGGATTAAAACCGGTAAGGGAAGAGGCGGACTTGGTTCTTTGTTCGCACGAGCATTTTGACCATAATGCCATAGGAAACGTAACCTTGCGCAAAGGTGCCGGAAATCCGTTTGAGATCAAGAAAATCGAGACCTACCACGATGATGTGAAGGGCGCAAAGCGCGGTAAAAATACGATTCATATCCTGAAGGCGGGAACTTTGAAACTGGCGCATTTAGGAGATCTCGGATGTGAATTGGAACGGGATCAGCTGGATGAACTTCGCGGGCTGGACTGCCTGTTGGTTCCGGTCGGGGGATATTACACGATCAATGCGGAAGAAGCGAAGAAACTGATTGCGGAAATCTCTCCGTGGGTAGTCGTACCGATGCACTACCGGGATGAGAAAGCCGGATTCGGATTCGATGAGATTGCGGATCTGAGGGATTGGGCAACGGATTTTGCGTCCGATCTGAAGTTCTCGGAGGAATCTTCGATCCTCATCAACGGAAAACTTCCGCACCAGACCGTCATCTTAAAACCGCAGAATCTTCAATAAGAGGCGAAAGCCTCTTTTTTTCTTTTTCCCGTTCATAAAACCCTTAGGATGAAGTAAAATAGTATCAGAAGTTCTTAAGCATAAGGAGGAACATAATCTATGGCATTCAAAACGCCGCTTTATGACGAACATGTCAGATTGAACGGCAAAATCGTCGAATTCGGGGGATATCTTTTACCTGTGCAATACCCCTCGGGTGTCATTGCGGAACATATGGCAGTGCGCACGGGAGCCGGCATCTTTGATGTATCGCACATGGGAGAAATCTTATACAAGGGAAAAGATGCGCTGGCAAATCTGAACTATGTATTAACCAATGATTTTACAAATCTCAAGATCGGAAGGATCCGCTATTCCGTCATGTGTTATGAAGACGGTGGATGCGTGGATGATCTGATCGTGTACCGCCTTGGCGAAGAATCGTATCTTTGCGTGGTGAATGCGGGTAACAGAGTCAAGGATGCCGCATGGATGAAGGAACATCTGTTCGGAGACGTGGAATTCAAAGATATCTCGGACGATGTCGCACAGTTGGCAATCCAGGGCCCGTTATCCGGCGAAGTATTGGGAAAATATACGGAACTTCCGGAAAAGTATTACAGCTTCATAGAGACGACCATTCTCGGAAAGAACTGTATGGTGTCCCAGACCGGATACACCGGGGAATACGGGTTTGAAATCTATTGCCGGAAAGAAGATGTTGTCGAAATCTACCGGGAACTTCTGAAGGATGAAAGACTTGTTCCGTGCGGACTCGGCGCAAGAGATACTCTGCGCTTGGAAGCGGGTATGCCGTTATACGGTCATGAGATGGATGAGACAGTATCTCCGTTAGAGACCGGTTTGGATTTCGGTGTCAAACTGCACAAGGATTTCATCGGAAAAGAAGGGATTCTGAACCGGGTCAACCGTCACCGCATCGGTATCAAAATGATCGGAAGAGGAATTGCCAGAGAACATTGCGATGTATACAAAGACGGAGAACTCATCGGACATACAACTTCCGGAACCCATCTTCCGTACCTGAAGGGCGCGTATGCGATGGCCTTGGTGAAGGAAGATCTTCCGGCAGGCACAAAAATCGAAGTTGATATTCGCGGGAAGCGTGTAGAAGGCGAAGTAACCGCGTTACCATTTTATAAGAGGGAGAAATAATTTATGAAAACACCTTTAGAACTCAAGTATTCGAAGTCCCATGAATGGGTCAAAATCACCGGCGAACATGAATGCGAAGTCGGCTTAACCGATTATGCGCAGGATTCCTTGGGAGACCTTGTCTTCGTGAACCTTCCGGAAGTAGATCAGGAAGCAGTCAAAGAACAAACAATCTGTGACGTGGAATCCGTAAAGGCAGTATCCGATGTTTATAGCCCGGTTACCGGAAAGGTATCCGAAATCAACGAAGAACTTCTTGACGCACCGGAAAAGATCAACGAAGATCCGTACGGAGCTTGGCTTTTCAAAGTAGTCGATGTTGAAGACTTTGAAGGCTTACTGAGCGCGGAAGAGTACGAAAAAGTTGTAGAAGAAGAGGCACATTAGTATGGGAAGTTATATTCCTTCTACCGAACGCGAGCGGAAGGAAATGCTGGAGAAGGCCGGGTTTTCATCGTTTGATGAACTCTATGCGGACATTCCGGCGGAAGTAAAACTGAACCGGGAACTGAACCTTCCTTCGGGTAAAAGCGAATTGGAGACTGCACGTTTCATGCGCGCTTTGGCATCCGAAAACAAGGTCTACCGTTCGGTGTTCCGCGGCGCGGGAGCGTATGCGCACTATATTCCGGCCATCGTAAAAAGTGTAGTCACCAAGGAAGAATTTGTCACGGCATATACGCCGTATCAGGCGGAAATCTCCCAGGGTGTTTTGCAGTCGATCTTTGAATATCAAACGATGATCTGCGAACTGACGGGGATGGATGTTTCCAACGCGTCGGTATATGACGGAGCTGTTGCGGCGGCGGAAGCGACCGTAATGTGCCGCAATCCGAAGGCGAATACGATCTACATTTCGAAGGCTGTTCATCCGGATACGATGAAGGTCGTAAAGACATATGCCTGGGCAAATAACCGGGAAGTGGTCGAAATTCCGTTATGCGACGGGAAGACCGACCTGTCTTTCCTGGGAGGCAAGACGGGTGCCTGTGTTTTGATTCAGCAGCCGAATTACTACGGAATGATTGAAGACGCGAAAAAAATCGGGGAAGCTGCCCATGCGGCGAATATGAAGTATATCTTAGCGGTGGAACCGTTCTCCGCGTGTGTATTGCCGAGTGCCAAAGAGTACGGGGCAGATATTGCGGTGGGAGAAGGCCAGCCGTTAGGCATGCCGTTATCCTACGGCGGACCGTACCTCGGATTTATGGCAACGACCGACAAATTGATGCGTCAATTGCCGGGAAGAATTGTCGGAGAAACAACCGATCATGACGGCAACAAGGCGTATGTCCTGACCCTGCAGGCGCGTGAACAGCACATCCGCCGTGAAAAAGCGTCCTCGAATATTTGTTCGAATGAAGCCTTATGCGCCATGACTGCCTCGGTATATCTGGCGGCGATGGGGCCGGAAGGCATGAAAAACGCGGCGTATCAGTGTTATTCGAAGGCACATTATCTGGCGGAAGAACTGGCGAAAGCCGGATATCCGCGTAAATATCAGGGCGATTTCTTTATGGAATTTGTCACCGAGTGCGAAAAGCCGGAAGAACTTCTCGCCAAACTTGACGCAAAGGGAATCTTAGGCGGTCAGGTCGTTGAAGGCGGCATTTTGTGGTGCGCCACGGAGCTGAATTCCAAAGAAGACATCGATGAACTGGTGAAGGAGGTACGCGCATGAAAACGTTATTTGAACGCAGCGTTAAGGGAAGAGCCTGCACGGTTTTACCGGAATGCGATGTACCGTTTGTAAAACCTGCGGAAGAAAGAGAGCTTCCGTTACGCCTGCCGGAGTTATCCGAAACCGACATCAGCCGTCACTATACGGAACTTGCGAAACAGACTTTCGGCGTCAATGACGGATTCTATCCGTTAGGTTCCTGCACGATGAAATACAATCCGAAGATCAATGAAGAAATTGCGTCTTTGGAAGGCTTCACCAAAATTCATCCGTCGCAGGATCATGCGGACGGATGCCTGCACGCGTTATACCTCGCGGAAAAATATTTCACCGAAATCACCGGCATGGATGCGATGACGTTTGAACCGGCAGCGGGAGCGCACGGCGAATTGACCGGATTGATGTTAATCAAGAGATATCATGAATTAAACGGTCATCCGGAACGCAATGAGATCATCGTCCCGGATACTGCGCACGGAACCAACCCCGCGAGCTCTTCCATGTGCGGCTTCAAGGTCATCAATATCCCGTCGGCGGAAGACGGA
>CACYEP010000012.1 GCA_902773425.1 uncultured Erysipelotrichaceae bacterium
CATAAGGAACCTACGGTCGCATTGATGACGAGATCTTTGTTGACTTTGGCGTCTTCTTTGGCTAATGAGGCAATACGGAAAACATTATCCTGTAAAGGAGTGCGGTTGGCTTTGTCATTGGTAAAGTTCATATTAATACCTTCTTTTTCTTTATTTTATCATTGTTTGAAGACAAATGACATCGTGGTATCATGGAATCAAAGGAGAATCTTATGAAAAAGTGTGCACCCATCGGAATCGTAGGCTTATCGGAATCCTCTTCCCGTCTTGCGAAGAGATTATCCCAACGGAATCACCGCGTTTATGCATTCAGTGCGGATGCGGATCTTTGCGCTGAACTGTTGGAGTCGGGAGTCCTTGCGGGTGTGTCCGGAGATACGGAATTACTGGACAAGGTGCCGCTTTTTATCTTTGATATGACGCCTTCACGCATCACGGAATGGCTGGATGAATTTGCCGGCTTCACACCGTACGATGCGGTGTTTACCGACCTGCAGGTCTCTTCGCCGGCCGATTGCTATAAATGGAACATGAATCTGACCGGCGAAAGGGAATATGTGCGCTTTGAACCGCTAAAAGAACGACCGGGAATCAGAGTTCTGGCACTTCCCGGAACGGAAACCCGCGCGAAGCTTATCCTGTACGAACTCGGACCTGTGCTTTCCGAATCAGACAAAGAAAAACCCGTATCTGACTGAAGATACGGGTTTATTTCTTTATTCCTGGAATGTGACGTCTTCGATGGCTTCCTGGAAGTCACAGGATACTGCGACCCATGCGGACTGTTCCGGCTCCAGCGGATTATCCGGCGTGTAACTGATTTTCTTGGTTGCCATGATCTTTCCGTCGGCATCGATGAAGATGACGGTCGCTTCAAGGACGGTCACGTTTTCTTCGGAAGTGTTGGTAAACTGGACATCCGCAGTCAGCGTTTCATTGACGTTTACCAGCGAATCGATGTGCGCCTTGTAGGAATCATACTCTTTGGTGTGTGCCGGAGTCGATTCGCTCCGGATCTCTCTTGCGAGCTTTAACAGCTTGGACGCATCACCGAGCTCGTATGCGACATCACCCCATACGAGGTAATCGCCGATGAATTCGAACGGAACCGACAGGTTATCATTGCTTAAGCGTGCCTGAATAACTTCTCCGGACACTTTGTCTGCGGTGGTTTTGCTCTTGACGGTGATTTGATTGATGTAGCGGTAGAATCTGGAAATCAGAATCGGATCCTCTACGGTGATGACGGTTTCATCTTCATAGCGCATTGCGATTTTGGTCGCAGGCTTTTGTTCATAATCCCGGAAGAACTCGACAGCCGCCGAAGCGAGTTCGGTGTTCGGGTTGGATTGCAATTCTCTGATCAGTGTCTGTCTGGTCACCGTGCAGCCGGCAACAAGCAATAACAGAACCATCAGGATTCCGATATATCTCTTCATGCGATAGCCTCTCTTTACAGCCGTCTTGAAACGGCTTATAAATCGTAACATTTTCACGCTTCTGTTGTCAAAAAAGTGGGTGAAATCACATAAATAAAGCCCTGCTATTACGTTTAAACAGGGCGTTTTTGCTTATTCCTTGGCTGCGTCCACCATCATCTCGCAAACGAGTCTCGAGTATTCCACCGCATCTTCGATCGGGAATCCTTCGATCAGTAATGCCTGGCTGTATAACAGTCCCGCATATTTTCCGAGTTTGGACGGATCCTTTTCGTAAATCTTCTTCAAGGTTTCAAACAGCGGATGATTCGGGTTGACTTCCAGGATCTTGGCTGCCTTTAAACCCATGCCGCCGTTCGGCACATTCCGAAGAGTCTTTTCCATTTCAAACGAGATGCCTTCATCCGCGGTAAGACATACCGGATAATCCGTCAGATGGGTGGAAATCCGTACATCCGAAACCTTACCGGCAAGCGCGTCTTTCATCGCGTTTAACATCGGTTCGTTGGTCTTCTTGAGTTCTTCTTTTTCTTTCTTTTCCTCTTCGGTGTCTAAGTCCAAATCACCCTGGGAGATGGATTTGAAAGTATGATCCTGATAATCGTTCATCATGCGGATCATGAATTCGTCGACCCGGTCGGTGAAATAAAGAACTTCGTAACCCTTGGAACGGACTTTTTCAAGCTGCGGCAATACTTCGATCTTTTCCTTGGATTCGCCGGCCGCATAATAGATTTCTTTCTGGCCTTCCTTCATGCGTTCGGTGTATTCCTTCAGCGTGACATACTTGCCGTCCTTGGAGCTTTCAAACAGGATGAGGTCTTCCAAATCTTTCTTATGAATTCCGTAGTCGTTGTAAATGCCGTACTTCAGGGTCAGGCCGAAATTCTTAAAGAAGGTTTCGTACTGCTCCCTGTCTTTCGTCAGCATTTCCGCCAGGGCGTTTTTCACTTTCTTGGTGACGCTTTGGGCAATGGCTTTAAGCTGCGCGTCTTCCTGCAGCATCTCTCTGGAAATGTTTAAGGAAATATCATCCGAATCGACGATGCCGCGCACGAATTTGAAGTAATCCGGAAGGATATTCTTCGCATCCTCCATGATTAGAACACCTTTCGAATACAGCTGCAGGCTTCCCTTGTAGTCCGGGGAATAGTAATCAAACGGCGGTTCACCCGGAATATAGAGAAGGGCGGTATAGGACAGATTTCCTTCCACGCTGTAATGCAGTACTTTCATCGGTTCGGTGTGATCATAGAACTTCGACGCATAGAATCCGTTGTAATCTTCTTTGGAGATATCTTTCTTATTGCGCTTCCAAAGAGGAATCATCGAGTTCAGCGTTTCATTTTCGGTAACCGTCTCATATTCGTTTTCGGTTCCTTCTTTCAAGCGGGATTTTTCCATGTCCATATGGATCGGGTAGCGTACGTAATCGGAATACTTGCGCACCAGAGTCTTGATGCGGAAACTGTCCAGATATTCGCTGTATTTGACATCTTCCGTGTCTTCGCGCAGATACAGGGTCACCGTGGTGCCTACAGAATCTTTGTCCGATTCGGTAACGGTATAACCGTCCGCGCCTTCGGAAGTCCAAAGATAACCTTGGGTTTCACCCAGACGCAGGGAATTCACGGTGATCTTCTTGGCGACCATAAACGCGGAATAGAATCCGACACCGAATTGACCGATGATGTCGAGATCCTTGGAATCCTTATTTTCTTCCATGAATTTCGCGGAACCGGAACGGGCAATCGTGCCTAAGTTGTCTTCCAGTTCTTCTTTGTTCATGCCTACGCCGGTATCGGATACCGTTAAGGTGCGCTGTTCCTTATCCGCTTTGATGGAAATCTCCGGGACAAACTGCGCGGCGTGTTCCTTATCGGTCAAGGATAAGAAATGACGCTTGTCCAGCGCGTCCGACGCATTGGAAATCAATTCACGCAGGAAGATTTCCTTGTTGGTATAAATCGAATTGATCATTAAGTCCAGCAATCTCTTGGACTCTGCTTTAAACTGTTTTTTTGCCATAATTCAGTCACTCCTTTAGCACTCTAAAACTTTGACTGCTAAAATTGTAAACCTGTACGCACAAAAATTCAAGTCAGCGCATGTAAATGCTTCGAATGGACTCGGCTAAGGCCAGATATTCATCCGCGACCGCTTTGGGTCCTAAGATCTTCGCATTGTTTTTCAAGGTTGTCATAAATCCGAAGAAGACCGGGGAGACTTCGACGGTAAAGGATACTTCTAACGGGTATTCCGGGTTGTTTTTGCGGCTGATCACATGGACTTCGTTGGTCTTTTCCCCGAACCGGTCCAGGATCATTCCGAGCCCGCGTTCGTTGACCGCGCATTTAACCGTGCGCTTGGCTCCTGCGTACAATCCGATTTTCTGATCGGCAAAGTGCGCCGTGTCAATCAAGGTGTTATCGTAGGTCTTTTCTTCATCCACCGTGAAGTTTTCCATCTTGTCGACCCGGAAAATCCTCTCCTCGATCCGGCCGGAATTCTCGGGGTATAATACGTCATCTTCACAAAGATAACAGATCATATAAAACCGGTCGTTTTCCCATTTGGCCGCGCAGGGAACCGCATGACGCAGTTTATCGGTGCGGTGATAGTGCGGGGAACCTTTCCAATAGTAATCCGCATAGCGGAAGTAAACCGCCTTGGATGAAAGGATTGCCTCTCCCAGAAGGCTGATCGTGTCAAGAACTTCCGGATTCCCTGTTTTCTCGGAATGGAACACCGAGGACGAGCGTAAACGTTTCGCCGTGCCCTCGCTGACATATTCCGCGATTTTTACGTTCATTTCCTCCGCTTCGGATTCCGAAACGAAAGATGCCGCGTTGATGGCGCTTAGGATGATCTTCCATTGCGCCTCCGTCAGGTTTTCCTCGCCCGCAAGATAATAGCCGCCTTTATGAAGCGGATCGGCGGACTTGAGGACTTTGATGACATCATATCCGGCGGCGCGCACCTTTCCGATGCCGCGGGCTATGGCTTTGCGCTCCAATTCGCGGCCGTAAAGATCGGCGAAGCGGTTTGAAATCATCTCCTGGGTCAATAGATGCGATGCGTCCGAATATTTTCGAAGGATGGTGTAAATGCCGAGTGCGGTTCCGGGTTTTACGGTTTTATTCATGATGAATACCTCCGCATTTAATGTACCATAAACGGGACATAACATGTACCGGAAAGAAGTAGAATGTATTTGCGCAAGGGAGGACAGGAACTATGGAAAACAAACACTACGCGGCAATCGGATACGGATGGGTCATCTTCGCATACGCATACTTCCTGAAGGGAATGACAAAGACAGCTATCGGAACCATGATCATCGGGATCATGTGGAATTATTTTCTGGCGGACGGATCGAAAACCCGGAATCATACCGGAGGTCTGGCCTTGATGACGGCATTGTTCGCATCGGGCTATCTTTTATCGGAAAGCGGAGAGGCCTGCGTATTGGGAATTCTTCATTCGCTGGCGGCGTATCTGGCATTCGGGTATCTGGAAGATGAAAAAGACGCGGAAATCCTCGGAGGGCTCGGCATATGCGTATCGGTGATTGCGGGACTGTTCTTGCTGACGCTGGCTGCGTATATGATCTTAGGGATGGGTTCTATGATGTTCTTTGAAGATTTCGGATGGGAAACTCTGGGTCTTGCGGCGCCGTCGCTTTGGGTTCTTACCTGCAGGATGCGGTTTAGGAAACCGGTATTTCAAAGAGAGAATGC
>CACYEP010000013.1 GCA_902773425.1 uncultured Erysipelotrichaceae bacterium
ATCACCGGGTCCCTGTATTTCATTTCGTTGGTAAGAAAACAGTTTTTTCATCATTAAGAAAGGAGGCGGAAGATGATCCTGACGGCACAGATCATATGTCTGGCGGTATTGATCGGATATGGATTCATAACATTCCGAAAGTATCCGTTCCGCATGGAAATCAAGCCGATGGTGCAGATCAGCTTTTTACTGGTCCTGGCATTGGCTCTTTCGTATTTTTCCTTAATGGTGGGAGTATTCGGATTCCCGAGCCTGAAAATCGGCTTGGCGCAGGTTCCGCTGATCCTGATCGGCTCTTTGTACGGGCCGGGATACGGGTTTATCGCAGGATTGATCTATGATGTGCTGGGATTGATCGTGACTCCGACGGATCTTCCTTTTTTGGGATTTACTCTCGGAAATGTGCTGGTGTGCTCGGTTCCGGGATGGATCATGGACTGCGTGAAATTAAGCTCATATAAGAAAGTGCGGTTCGGAGTCATCGCGGCAACGGTTTTGATGTCCGCGTTTCTTTGCGGCTCCATGTGGATCATGAAAGAGAATTTCCCGTTTAAAATGACGGAAAACGAGCGTACGGCGGTCACCGTATTCGCGTGTGTCTATCCGTTTTTGATGTGGGCGGCGATGAAAATCATGGAGAAACACCAATCCGGTCAAAAGGAGGATATCTGTCTTCTTTTATCGGTATTGGCGGTGGATGCGGTCATCAACCTGTTTCTAAATCCGTTATGGCTTCAGATCATGTACGGGATTCCGTATTTCGCAAGTTTCGCGTTACGGCTGGTAAAACTGCTGGCGGTCGTTCCTGCGGACGGGATCTTCGTCACGGTCTTATATAATGTATCAAAACGATTCAGGAGGAGATAAAGATGGGAAAGTATCAACAACTGACAGATTGGATCAAAGAGAGCAATCATATCGTATTTTTCGGAGGCGCGGGAGTATCCACGGAAAGCGGAATCCCGGATTTCCGCTCGGTGGACGGATTATACCGTCAAAAGTATGCCTATCCGCCGGAAGAAATCATTTCGCACTCCTTTTTTATGAAGAATCCGGAAGAGTTCTACCGTTTTTACAAAGACCGCATGATCTATGAGGATGCCAAGCCGAATATCACCCATAAGGTGCTGGCGAAGATGGAAGAGGCCGGGAAACTGGATGCGGTGATCACCCAGAATATCGACGGACTTCATCAGATGGCCGGTTCGAAAAATGTGATCGAGCTTCACGGTTCGGTATTAAGAAACCGCTGTATGAAATGCGGAGCAAAATATGATCTTCCGTACGTCATGAAACAGGAAGGCGTTCCGCATTGTGAGAAGTGCGGAGGCATTGTCAAGCCGGACGTGGTGTTATACGAAGAAGGACTGGACGAGCGGGATATCGAGAATGCGATCCGGGCCATCGAGGAAGCGGATGTCCTGATTGTCGGAGGAACATCGCTGGTGGTATATCCTGCTGCCGGCATGATCCGTTATTACCGCGGAAACAAACTGGTGCTGGTAAACCGGGATGCGACGGCGTACGATTCCTACGCAAATCTCGTGTATCATGCATCTTTAGGAGACGTATTTAAAGAAATTGAGCAGGTTTTGTGAATTCGTTGAAAACGGTTACAAAAAGTACGATATAATGATATAGATGAATCATATGGGAGGAATTATAGTATGCGAAGCAATATGCTGGCAATGATTCTCGCCGGGGGACGCGGCAGCCGACTGAAGGAATTAACTTCCAATGTCGCAAAACCGGCAGTGCATTTTGGCGGAAAGTACCGTATCATCGACTTCCCGCTTTCAAACTGCGCGAATTCCAATGTAGACGTAGTAGGTGTTTTGACTCAATACGAATCGGTATTGCTGAACTCTTATTGCGCACAGGATCAGCGCTGGGGTCTGGATACGAAGAACGGAGGAGTTTTCATTCTTCCGCCGCGTGAAAAAGACAGCGGATTCGGACTCTACCGGGGAACCGCGGACGCGATTACCCAGAACATCGACTTTGTCGATCATTATGATCCGGAATATGTGTTGATTCTTTCGGGCGACCACATCTACAAGATGAACTACGCGAAGATGCTGGAAGAACATAAGAAACACAATGCGGATCTGACCATCGCGGTTATGGAAGTTCCGATGAAGGAAGCAAGCCGTTTCGGAATCATGGTAACCGATGAAACCGACCGTATCACTAAATTTGAAGAGAAGCCGGCGCATCCGTCGAGCAATCTCGCAAGCATGGGCATCTATATTTTCAACTGGAAGCTTCTGAAAGATATGCTGGTGAAGGATGCCAAGAATGAAGAAAGCAGCCATGACTTCGGCAAGGACATCATTCCGACGCTGTTAGCGAAAGGCAAACGGATCTACGCATGGAGATTTGCGGGTTATTGGAAAGACGTAGGAACCGTTGATTCCCTTTGGGAAGCGAACATGGACCTTCTGGATCCGAACAGCACGCTGGATCTGAGCGATCCTTCCTGGAAGATTTATACCCAGGATATTGCGACAACTCCGCAGTTTATCGGGGAAACCGCAAGCGTGGAGCATTCCTTCATCAACCAGGGATGCATCATCGACGGAGATGTCGAAGGATCCGTATTATTCAACGATGTCCGCATTGAAGAAGATGCGAAGGTCGTGGATTCCGTATTATTCCCGGGATCCAAGATCGGCAAGGGAGCTGTGGTTACCCGCGCCATCATCGGTGAAGGGTGCGAAGTAGCGCCGAACCGGAAGGTTGGTTCCAAAAAAGGAGACATCACTCTTCTGACGAAAGGAGAAGATCATGAGTAAAATCTTAGGAATCGTTTCCCCGGAAAACGATACAGTCATCGTAGAAGGTTTAATGGACTACCGTCCGATTCCGGCGATTTCCTTCTTAGGAAGATACCGTCTGATTGACTTCGCGGTATCCAACCTCTCCAATTCCCATATTGACCATATTAAAGTATTCGTGAAGAAACAGCCGCGCAGCTTAATCGAACAGCTGGGAGACGGCCGTCAGTACGGCATCAATTCCAAACGCGGAAGACTTCAGATCCTGTATAACGATTTAGGCGGCATGTCCTCCTTATACAACACGGATATCAACACATATCTGCGAAATATCGAATTCATCGAAGACGCGGATGAAGAATATGTGGCGATTACTCCGGGTTATCAGATTTATTCCCTGGACTTCCAGAAAGTATTGGCGCAGCATCTTGAAACCGGTGCGGATGTGACCGTATTGTACAAGACGACCGACCGCGCGAAAGAACGCTTTATCGGATGCCCTGCGTTGACGATTGAAAAGGGTCTTGTGACCGAGTCCTACACCAACCTGGGCAAGCGCAAGAATGCGGCAATCTCCATGGAATCGTATTTCATGTCCAAGGAACTGTTTATCAAGCTGGTGCGTGAAGCACATGCGGCAAGCTCGGCGTATTCGTTAAGAGATATCTTACGCGATAAGGTCGGAAGCTTAGTGATCATGGGCTATCACTATAAGGGATACTTTGCGTGCATCAACTCGATGAACTCCTACTACAAGACCAGCATGGAACTGTTGGATTATTCGACCGCGAAGGAATTGTTCCGTCCGGAATGGCCGATTTACACCAAGACCAACGATTCCGTACCGGCATTCTACGGACCGGAAGCGCATGCGGAACACAGCGTAATCGCGAACGGATGCCGTATTGAAGGAACGGTCATCAATTGTGCGCTGGGACGCGGCGTTATCGTAGAAAAGGGCGCTGTGGTCAAAGATGCGATCTTATTGCCGTTCAGCCATATCGGAAAAGACTGCCATGTGGAATATGCGGTCGTCGATAAGTGGGCGAAGGTAAACCGTATCAAGGAAATCCGCGGTACATCGTCTTACGATGTCGCGTATATCCGCCGCAGAGACAATATCTAGGAGCACTTTATGGAAAAAAAGAAGTCGGTATTATTCGCGGCTTCGGAAGGCATGCCGTTTGTCAAGAGCGGCGGATTGGCCGATGTCATCGGTTCGCTTCCGAAGGTGCTGAAAAGCCAATATGATATCCGCGTTGTTCTACCGTTGTATTCGGATATTATTGAACGCTGGATCGACAAACTGAAAAAGATCGTAACGTTCAATATCAACCAGGGTCAAAAACAGACCGTGGCTTCGGTATACCGGTACGAATTGGATGGCGTAACCTATTACTTCATCGAGCATCAGGGATATTTCGAACGCAACAATCTGTACGGATACCCGGATGACGGAGAACGGTTCGCGTTCTTCGATCTGGCGGTTACGGATATGCTGGCGCATCTGGATTATTTCCCGGATATCATTCATTCCAATGACTGGCAGACCGGAATGATCCCGTTACTGTGCAAGCGCCGCCATCCGGGAGACGCAAGATATCTCAAGATCCGTCACGTCTTTACGATCCACAACATTCTCTTCCAGGGAAACTTCCCGCCGGAGATGCTGGAAAGCTGCCTCGGATTACCGATGGAATTGTTTGATGACGGAACCGTGCGTCAGGGAAGAGACATGAACTTCATGAAATCCGCCATTCTGTTCGCGGACAAGATCACCACGGTCTCCAACAACTACGCGCATGAAATCCTGACCGAACAGTACGGCGAAGGACTGGAACAGATTTTACAAAGACGTTCCTGGGACCTTTGGGGAATCGTAAACGGAATTGATACCGACATGTGGAATCCGGCAACCGATAAGAAGATCGCGAAACGTTATACCGTTGAGGACCGCAAGGGAAAACGCGAATGCAAGCGTGCCTTACAGAGACAGCTCGGACTGCGTGTTTCCAGCGATACGATGCTGGTTGCGATGGTTTCCCGCCTTACTTCCCAGAAGGGTGTCTACCTGTTAATTGACAACATGTATCAATTGATGGGTCTGGATATTCAATTTATCGTATTGGGCACCGGCGACGAACACGCGGAAAACGGACTCCGTACATTGGAATACAGATTCCCGCACAGAGCGGTTTACTACCGCGGCTATAACGAAGAACTCTCCCATGCGATTTACGCAGGCGCGGATGCGTTCATGATGCCGTCGGTATTCGAACCGTGCGGAATCTCGCAATTGATTTCGATGCGATACGGAACCTTACCGATCGTAAGAGAAACCGGCGGTCTCAAGGATACCGTTACACCGTATAACACCTATACCGGAGAAGGCACGGGATTCTCGTTCAAAAATGCGACCGGGGATGATATCCTTCATGTTACGCGCATGGCTACCGAAGTGTACTACAACAACAAGGATGCCTGGAACCGACTGGTTACCAACGCCATGAACAAGGATGTTTCCTGGGAAGGAAGCGCCGAACTGTATTACCGCTTATACTCCAGTATTCTGTAATCTATCAACACCGTCTTATGAAGGCGGTGTTTTTATGTGCCGAAACATGGTAAAATGTAGTCACTTCTCGAAGGAGATGTTATTTTGAGCGCGGAAAAACCAGTATTGACGGAAGAGCTGCTGAATGCGATGGTCGCGTCGGCAAAATCCGGTGATGAAAATGCTGTAGCCCAACTGGAAGACGCTTTGTACGGAAAGATGCGTTTTCTGGCACTTTTATATAACCTCTCGGAGGCCGAGGCCGACCGTGCGGTTCAGGAAGGATATGCCGATGTATTCTCCAACCGTTCCATTCTGAATGAGACGGTAAAGTTTGAACCGTGGGTCATGCGGAAAGTTTCCGAGAAAGCTTTGGCGATCCTGAAGGAAAAACATCATGCCGCGGGAACCGGTCTGTTTGTCTACGAACCCAAGGAAGAGACCGGCTTTGTGTATGATATGGCGGATGAGAAGAATGTCGAGGAAGGTTCGCTTACCGAAGATCCTGAAGAACGCCAGAAGATCCTCAAAGAGCTCTTCGCGTCTTTGTCCGATGAGAAGAAAGTCATCTCTTTGATGTATTTCTACGAAGAAATGTCCATCATGGAGATTGCGGGCGAACTTGGCATTACCCAGTCCAATGTAGTCGATGAACTGACCGAAGCCAAGAAGATCCTGAAGGAAGCTGTTCCGTTCCGGCAAATCGAGGAAATGTTCCATGTGCATCATCCTTCCCCGATTTCCTTCTTCATTTCGATGCTGAAGGATGAATATCACGCGCCTTTATATGCGGAAAAGGCCGAAGACTACCGGGAACTTGCGAATACCATGACCCGGAGCTCTACGGCTTTTACGCCGGAAGAAGTGTTCCAAGAGGCGAAGAAAAACGCCGAAGATCTGGACGCCCTGCACAAAGCCATGGTGCGCCGGAAAATCCTGATTATTGTGCTGCTGATTGTGCTGATTGCCTTGGGCGCAGGAGCTCTGTACGGACTCTATGAGGCTACTGTCGAACGCAGAGAATCCCTTCGCGTGCATGAAGCGGCCCTGCAGAGTCTGCGCATTGAATTTGAAACCGATGAGAACGGATTGGAGCCTTCCGTCTTTGAATACGGACAAGGGCCGATTGATGTTACAACCTTCGTGAAATCTTATCAGGGCGATCTTAAAACAAGCGCAGATGCGCTGGATACATCTTCCGTCGGGCATACGCAGATTACCTACACATTGTCCGTGCTGGACGAAAAAGGACGTAAAGTCGAATGGAATGTAGTCCGTCATTATACGGTGGTGGATACGCAGGGACCGGAAATTGAATTTGAAAAAGAAACTGTGGAAATCACCCAGGGGGATGAATTCGATCCGCAGGCCAATATCATATCCGTCAAGGATCCGGCAGACGGGAACATTGCGCTAACCGCGAACCGCCCGGCACGCTTGATCAATGCGGATTCCGGGAAAACTTATGAATATAACTGGTACATGATTGAAAACGACGTCAATATCAACGTAGAAGGCGATTATACGGTTACCGTTCATGCGGAAGACGTACACGGGAACATGGCCGAGAAGTCCTATCATGTGGTCGTCGGCGAAAAATTAATCACCAAGTGCACGGACTACGGCCCGGGCGGAGTACGGACTTCGTGCGCGCTGGATGACGGCAAATATGAAGGCAAGTTCACCAGCATGCGTTATGAAACCCTGCGGGAGCTGTTCGAGGCACTCCGTGTCCATTTCGGCGCGGAAGGACTTGTGCAAAGCGAATACCGGATTTTGGAAGTCTGCGATTTCCGCGGACAGCCGAAGTATTATTATTTCCAGACAGCGGAATGACACGCGCACAGTCTGTCATTTTGTGTATACAGCTATGGAGGCACAATTATGAATGTCATCATTTCCCCGTCTTTAATGTGTATGAATCTGTTGGATGTCCGCAAGGAGATTGAGATCCTCTCCGAGTATTCCGGAGAATTCCACGCAGACATCCTGGATTATCATTACTGTAAGAACCTTTCGCTGTCCCCGGACTTTATCAAGGCTGTCACTTCGATTACGGATATCCCGGTCGAAGCCCATCTTTACGTCGACAACATCGATCTGGATCTTGTGAAGATGTGCGCGGATGCCGGTGCGTCGATTGTGACCATGCCTCCGGAAGTTATCGGAAGACAGATGTTCGCCATCAAGCGTTACCTGGATTCCCGGAACGTAAAGTTCGGAATTTCACTGAATCCGTCCGTTCCGGTATCCGTGATTGAACCCTACATCGGAATCATCGACCGGCTGATCGTGTTAAGCGTAGACCCCGGTTTTGCGGGACAGCCGTTCATCGACACCACGTTTGAGCGGATCCGAGAAGCCTGCGCGCTTCGTGAAAAACATCATGCGCATTTTACAGTGGCGTCGGATGGCTGCTGCAACGAAAAGTACTACAAGGAATTATATGAAGCCGGCGCGGATGTCTTCGTGTTAGGCGGAAGCGGTTTATTCGGAAAGTCCAAGGACACAAAAGAAGCCTTGAAGATTGCGGTAAACTATGTCGAAGAAGCGGTAAAGGGAGGAAGAAATCATGAATAACTGGCTCGGTTTGGAAGGAAGAATCATCATTGTGACCGGCGGCGCAAGCGGGATCGGTCTTGCGATTTCGAATGCCCTGCGTGATGCGGGAGCTGTTGTCGTATCCGCAGATATAAGCTATAAGACAGAAACGGATACGGAAGTTCCGTGTGATATCACCGACCGTGCATCCGTGGAGCACATGATTGAACACACCGTAAACACATTCGGAAAGATCGACGGTTTAATCAATAATGCCGGCATGACTCTTCCGAGGATGCTGGTGGACGTACAGAATCCGCATTCCAAATATGAAATCAACGATGCGTTCTTTGATAAAATGATCAATCTGAATATCAAAGGCACTTATCTTTGTGCACAGGAAGCCGCGAGAGTCATGGTGAAACAGAACTCCGGCGTCATCATCAATATCTCCAGTGAGTGCGGAAAAGAAGGCAGTCATTCCCAAAGTATCTATTCCGGCACCAAGAGCGCCATCGAGAGTTTCGCAAGAAGCTGGGCCAAAGAACTCGGCGGCTACGGTATCCGCGTCCTTGCCGTCGCGCCGGGACCGATGGAGGCAACCGGTGTCTGGACCGATGCGTACCGTGATGCGTTAAGTTATTGCCGGCACGTCACCATGGACGATGTGCGAAAGAGCTATAAATCTTCAACGCTGCTGCACCGCGAAGGAAAACTTACGGAAGTTGCGGATACCG
Source organism: uncultured Erysipelotrichaceae bacterium (assembly GCA_902773425.1). Classification (GTDB taxonomy): domain Bacteria; phylum Bacillota_I; class Bacilli_A; order Erysipelotrichales; family Erysipelotrichaceae; genus RUG11872. The sequence continues at coordinate 8,610 of CACYEP010000013.1, forward strand.
TAGCTTTCTTGGTGTCCGACCGGGCAAGCTATATCACCGGCACCACCGTGAATGTTTCCGGCGGTAAATCGAGAGGATAGGGAATTTGTAAATTATTGCAGGGGGAAAAAGAATGCGTGCTCAAAATTTGAAAGGTTGCGTAAGGATGAGAATTAAAGAGGCAAGGAAAATAGAAATACTATTATTGCTGTTAACTTTCGCGGTTTTACTCTTTAAAGGCACTGTAACTGCATCCGGGACAGAAGCAGTATCCTCGGAGTTATCAAAGTCAACGCAAGAAGCTGTGCTTGATTATTATCAGCACCATCAGAAAGAAATTGCCGGATACGTTCAAAGCGAGCCTGCGAATCAAAACGCTGAAGTATCTGCCGAATCGATTTCTTTTGATCTGTCATTTAGAAAGTGGATTTTTGACGGAAACACGGAGGAAATCATAGAGAGCGGTTTTTCCGGGTATAAGTTTGATAAATCGGAAATATGGATTGATGTCGGATATTCGACTTACTTGGTTTTTTCCGATCAAAACGGCCTGCAGTTTTTGGAAGCTGTAACAGTATATGAAAATACTCCGAGGGTAAATGTTGAATTGCTGAAAGAGAGGGTTCAACAGGAATTCGGTGATGAAACATGCCATGTGTATTACGCTCTGTACAAACCGTTCAGGCTGAATATTGCGGTGGTAACAGATTCTTCCGGGCAAGAGTGGGTATATTCCTTCTTCCGGAATATGGAATCCTTCGGACTGGAGAGCGATACATTTATTCCCTCACAACAGTTTCTGAAGGCTATGGATGAAAATCTGAAAATGATGAATGAAGCGCAGGAGGAAAATACGGCAGGCGGAACCGGAAACAGTCCTCAAAAGGAATCCGGGACAAATCAAACCGTTTGGGTTGTGCTTCCTATTCTCCTAATTGCCGGGGGATTCGCAGTATTCGCAGCCGGAAAGAAAACTCCGAAAAGCGGTTCGTGAAAAAGAATGAGAAGACGGGCATGTCGAAAGATGTGCCCGTTTTTTATGAAAACAGGAGGTTTTCCTGCGAAAACGGAAGATTTCCTGCACGGGAATATGAGAATACGGATTACAATAAAGATGCAGGAAGGCGTAAAGAATTATTATGAGTGAGGAGAAACTCAGAGAAGTCGGTCTTCGGATCACGGAGGCCAGAAACCGGAAGAATATCAGCCGGAAACGTTTGTCTGTCTTAATCGGGTCGGATGAAAAGACAGTCAAAAAATGGGAAGACGGTATGATTTCGCCGCGCGTTGACGACCTTTACCGCATGGCGGAAGTGTTGGATTGCAGCGCCGAATTCTTTTTGACATCCCAAACGGGCGAAAAGACAGGGACGGGTTCCGGTCAACCGGCCGGAGAACCGGAAGAAGTTCGGCGCAAATTGGAACGTATCGAAGTATTGTTGTCATCCTGTATTTATCTGGCGCTGATCGGATTGTCGTTTGTGTGGGTTTGGACCGGACCGGTTTTCCTGATTGCGTCTTTATTCTGCATACCTAAAAAGCTGCATCAAACCGCAGTTTGGCTTTTGCGCATTGCGACGGCAGGTTTCCTGATTTACCAGATATGGTATATTGCTCAAATGATTTTCTGAGGGGGATACTATGAAAAAACTCCTTGTGTTATTGTGCATCCTTTCGGTCTTATGGATTCCTTCCGCTGCCTTGGCATCAAAGGAGGATATCTTTACGGTGCCAAATGAGGAGCTTTCTTTGATAAATCAGTGCGTCGGATATGAACTTGATCCGGATCATGTGTTTTACATATATTTGTTCAGCGGTTCCTGTAAAGATCTTAAGGTTCAGAAATTATCGGACGCACCGTTTTCCAAAAGAGTAATTGCGGCGCAGAAAGATGATTCTTCCCAATGGATTTTGACCGAGGAAAACGGTTCATATAAGAAAGGATCACTTGTTTCGGGTTCTGCCGGTATCTTCCTTCATGTAAAAGAAATCCGGGAATTGGCCAAGGAACTTACAGGCGCGGAAGATGCGGAAGTCTGGGGATTTCAATTGGCATCTTATCCCGGGAATCTGACCGCAGGTGTCGCGGAATGCGGGAATCAAGAGATCATCGTGCCGGTTGGCTCCTCCTGGAAACAATTCTACGGAATCGACCGGGAATGGTACACGGCAGAAGATTTTATCGAAGCGGTCAAGACAATTCCGGAACCGGCATCTTATGCGGGAGATCCCCTGGTGCATGTGCGGATCGCGGCGGGAGTCGCACTGGTCCTTTTTGTGGCATATTTGTTCGGAAGAAAAGAGTTCCGGAAAGTGTCCGTTCAAAAATAAAACAGGCGATGACCTGTTTTACTTTGTCAGATTGCCTGTGAGGAAGAATTTGATCAGTTCTTCATGAAAATTCACGATGAGTTCTTCCGGGAAATCCATTTCTTCCAGGAATTTGATTCCCAGCGGATGTTTTCCTACGTCGGTATGGAAGTGGGCGTCACTGCCTAAGATGACCGGCGCGTTGTATTTTTTACAAACCTCCAGAAGCCCGCGGAGGTTTTCTTTTGCGTCCGGGCGGTAGGCATCCGGTTTCAGGGAACATTCGTTGACTTCCAATAAGACTTTCCGGTCGACAGCTTTGCGGACAACCGCTTCGAAATCGTACGGGAATCTTCCGTCATCCGGGTGGGCCAATACCTTGATGTGCGGATTATCCATTACTTTGAGATAAGCATTGGTATGATCTTCCGGAGTTGTCGGCTCCATACAGTTACGGTGGATTGCCGCCAAGGCGTAATCAAGTCTTGAAAGAGAAGGCTCCTCCAGGTCGATATCACCGTTTGCGTTCAGGATGTTGCATTCGGCTCCGCGTAAGAAAGTCAGATTCTCCCATTCGCGAGGGATGACAATTAAGTTCAGGAAGTAGCTTCCTCCGGTAGTAAACGGCATGGCCGGCGCATGGTCGCTGAGTCCGTAGTAAGGCAATCCCAGTGCCTGGGCTGCGCGAATATTTTCGGTGACCGTCGAGTACGCATGGCGTGAACCGGTTGAATGGGTATGAATATCAATCAAATCTCTGGATGTGTACATAGAAATACCTGCCTTTCATCATCTTAACACAGAACGCGTGAAATGACAGAAACGATCTTTTGGGATACAATACAGAACAGAGGGAAGCATATGAAAGAATTATATAAAGATTGTTTGGACGCATTGAGGAAGAACCGCCGGTACCTCAGGTTTTCGTTCGGAGGATTCTTCATTGTTGTGCTGTTTTCCATGGTATATGTGCTGTTGATGCCGGGGGAAAAGATCCGTTTGATCAAAGATTTTGTGGATCAGCTCAGTGAAACATTGATCAGCAATACCGGAGGAAAGATCACCTGGTACGGGATTTTTGCGAATAATATCCGCGCATCTTTCATCGGAGGCGCGCTCGGGGCGGTGCCGTATTTGTTTCTTCCGTGGTTTGCGGTGGCAGTCAACGGATTGATCTTAGGAGTGCTTCCGGCATATCTTCACCGCACCGGGACATCGATTGTAAAAACGCTGGTGTTTGGGATTCTGCCGCACGGAATTCTGGAGATTCCGGCTGTGCTGATCTCATTTGCGTTCGGATTTCTGATCTGCCGGAAGATTACAAACCTGGTGATGGGAAAAGAGAAGTCTTCGCAGTTCAAGGATGCGGTTGTTTCTTTTATCAAGGTATATGCGCTGATCATTGTGCCGGTGTTATTGATTGCGGCACTGATCGAGGCGTATGTGACTCCCGTGCTTCTAAGAATGTTCGGATAACAATTTTGTGATATAGTATTATCTTGTAAACGGAGGGATATATATGAAACTGTATAACACCAAGACATTAAAGATTGAGGACTTCGTGCCGATCCACGAAAAAGAAGTCCATATGTATGTGTGCGGGCCGACCGTTTATAACTACGTTCATATCGGTAATGCGCGTCCGATCGTTATCTTTGATACATTGCGCAGAGTTCTGGAAGCCGAAGGATACGATGTCCGTTACGTTTCGAACTATACCGATGTAGACGATAAGATCATCAACAAGGCGCTGGAAGAGAATGTGTCCGAGACAGAGATCGCGGAACGCTATATCGCGGCCTATAACGAAGTGCGTGAACAGCTTCATACCGAACCGCTGTATGACGCGCCGCAGGTTACCAAAACCATGAATGAAATCATCGCGTTCATCAAGGAACTCGAAGATAAAGGTTACGCGTATGAGGTGGACGGGGATGTTTTCTTCAGCGTGGACAAGGTCGCGGATTACGGACATTTGTCCCACCAGAATCCGAAAGATCTGGAAGTCGGCGCGAGAATCGCGGAAAACGACAAGAAGCGCAACGGCCTGGACTTCGCGTTATGGAAAAAGACCGATAAGGGAATTCAATGGGATTCTCCGTGGGGGCTCGGAAGACCGGGCTGGCATACCGAATGCGTCGTTATGATCGATAAGGATTTTAACGGGGAAACCATTGATATTCACGGAGGCGGAAAAGACCTTCGCTTCCCGCATCATGAAAACGAAGATGCGCAGAACTGGGCGGCAAAGAAAAAACCGCTTGCGAACTACTGGGTTCATAACGGAATGGTCAATGTCAACGGTCAGAAGATGTCCAAGAGTTTAGGAAACGTCGTGTGGGCGAAAGATGTCATCGAAAAGCTCGGACCGGATTTGACAAGATGGCTTTTATTATCCGTGCGTTACCGTGACGTGCTGGATTATTCCGATAAATCCATTGCGGAAGCCGAGAAGGGCTTAAAGAAAGTGCTGGCTCCGGTGCATCAGGCAAATGTCAAACTGGCATTGGAAGGATGCGATTACGATGATGTGTATGATGATGAATCCTATCATGCGTTCTTGGATGCGATGAACGATGACCTGAATACGCCGAATGCGTACGCAGTGCTGTATAAGACGGCCGGCGCGCTGAATCAGGCGTTAAGAAGCGGGAATCCGGATCTTCCGAAAATCGCGGAATACCGCAACTCCATCGGAAAGATGATGGCCGTCCTCGGTATCGAAATTGAGAAATTATCGATGACAGAAGAGGAAAAAGACCTCTACCGGGCGTGGTTGGACGCAAGAAAAGAAAAAGATTTTGAAAAAGCGGATAAACTGCGTACACAACTTGAAGAAAAAGGTATATTATAGAAAGGAACCGAAAGGTTCTTTTCATTTGGAAAGGCGGATGTATGAAACCGGAGGAAATGAACGCACTGAACTTGGCATTCTTAGGAGATGCGGTTTACTCGGTAATGGTCCGGGAATACCTGGTGTCTTTAAAAGATGATCCGGTTGCGGTATTAACGAACAAGACGAAGAAATATGTAGCAGCAACCGCGCAGGCCAAGGTGATGCACAAGCTTCTGGAAGAATTTCCGCTGACGGAAGAAGAAATATCGGTTTATCATCGCGGAAGGAACTCGCATAAGAATTCCGGCGCCAAGAACGCAGATCCGGTCACCTATCATGTGGCCACGGGATTTGAGTCCTTGATCGGATACCTTTATGTGAAAAACGAACGCGAACGCCTGGGACAAATCTGGGACTGGATAAGGACGAATTCGGAGGAGTAGTATGTCACAATGGATTTACGGAAGAAATGCGGTTGAAGGTTTCATTCAATCCGGACAGAAAGTGCTGGAGCTCTATGCGGCAGACACTCTGAAATCCGACCGGATCATCCGCGCGGCGAGGGAGAAGAACATCCCGGTCGTATTCGTCCCAAAAACACAGCTGAAACGCATGAGCGGTACGGAGAAGCACCAGGGCTTCTTAGCCAAGGCAGAGGACTATAAGACCTACACCCTGCAAGAGCTGATCGACGGTGCGAAAAAAAAGTATCCTCTGATCGTCCTGTTAGACGGGCTGGAAGATCCGCATAACCTCGGGGCAATCCTCCGGAGCGCGGATGCGGTGAATGCGGACGGTGTCGTGTATGCCAAGAACCGGTCTGTTTCTCTGAATCCGACGGTAGCGAAAGTTGCGGTCGGCGCAGTGAACTCGGTGAAGGTGGCGGAGGTGACAAACCTCGGTACTGCCATTGAGAAACTCAAGGAGAACGGATACTGGATCGTCGCAGCTGCGGACAAGGATGCGGAAGATTACCGGACGATCGACTACAAGTGCCCGATTGCGTTAGTCATCGGAAACGAAGGAAAAGGCATCTCGCGGTTAGTGATGGAAAAGAGTGACTTCCGGGCAGGTTTACCGATGAAGGGTAAGGTGAATTCCCTGAATGCTTCGGTTGCCGCCGGCATCTTCTTGTATGAGATTGAATCAAATCGCTTTCCTCCGGTAAAGGAGGGGCGCCATGAGAAAAATAATTGGCGATGATGAATTGATTTATCTTGTGAGAGAAGGGAGTGAAAAGGCCGAAGAGTACCTGATGGCAAGATACCGGAACCGGATTCTGCCGATGGTAATCAGCATTCTTCGCAAGCACACCTGTACGGACACGGACGATGCTGCGCAGCTGGCTGTATGGGGACTTCGCAAAGCGTTGGAACGGTACCGTCCGGACCGCTGCGGATCATTCCGCGGATTCGCGTTATTGTGCGCGGAACGTGAAGTCAACAGCTATCTGCGTAAAGAGTATGCGAAGGGACTCTTTGTGGCCGGAAAGATGATTTCCATTGACCGGATGATTTCCAAGGATTATGATCTGCCGGTTGCGGAGATTCTGCCGAACCGGACACCGGAGTTTGAACCGGCATGGGTCTTTCGCTGCCGGGAATTGAAAAGCGAGGCTGACAAAATCCTGGAAGGATTCAGCGAACCGGAACGCAAGGTCTATTACCTTTGGAAGGATGACTATTCCTACAAGGAAATCGGACAGCGGACCGGAAAGAGCACGAAGGAAGTGGATCTTTGTATCCAGAAGGTAAAATCGCGTCTTAAAACGCGCATTGACTACCGAAATTGATTATGATAGAGTGTAAACGCCAAAAAAGGAGGTCACGGTATGGCTGATAAAGTGACTCTGGTTTGTACGGAATGCCTTAGCCGCAACTATACTACGACCAGAAACAAGAAAACGGCGACAACGCGCCTGGAATTGAAAAAGTATTGCCCGCGCTGCGGGAAATCGACGTTACATAAGGAAACGAAATAGGAGGTAACAGGATATGAAATGGTTCAGTTTTGAAGGAATCATGAATGAAATCAAGAGAATTCGCTGGCCGAGCTGGAAGGATTTAGGAGAAAAGACAGGAAAATCGCTCGTATTTATCGGGTTGTTTATGCTGTTCTTCGTATTGGCTGCGTTAATTATCTCCGGATTATTAAATCTTTTGGGAATTGCGTAAAGTTGAGGAAAAACTATGAGTGAAGAATTTGTAAGACCGTCCAGTTTAGACGGAAAAGTTAAGCGCTGGTATGTAATCAACACCTATTCCGGAAGAGAAAACAAAGTCAAGGAAGACCTTGAAAAGCGTATTCAGACCATGAATATGCAGGACAACATTTTCCAGGTTGTCGTAGCGGAAGAGAAAGAGATCGAGTTTACCAAGACCGGCAAGAAGGTCGAAAAGGTGAAGAATTTATATCCTGGTTACGTATTTGTACAGATGATCCTTTCCCCGGAATGCTGGTACGCGGTACGTAACACACCGGGTGTTACCGGCTTGCTCGGATCTTCGGGTAAAGGCGCACAGCCGTTCCCGGTTCCGGAAGAAGACATTGAACGGATTTTGGCGAGAATGGGAATGGGAGAACATCATATCTCCATCAATTTCGCGGTAGGCGACCGTGTCCGCATCTTACGCGGCCCGTTCAAGAACATCGAAGGTATCGTGGAAGTACTTCATGATGAACAGCAGACCGCAACGATTTCGGCCATTCTGTTCGGAAGAGAAACACCGACCGACGTAGGTTACGGGGATCTGGAAAAGATTGATTAATTCTGGAGGGAATCCCGGACGGGATTCCCTGTTTCGTATTTGTATGGAAAAGAGGTTCGTATGGAAGTTTACGGAAAGTTGACAGATCTGCCGCGCGGAAAGGCGGCTAAGACGGTTACCGAAGGATGCCTCATCTTAGAGGGAGGCGGATGGCGCGGGATGTATACCCAGGGCGCCTTGGACGCTTTGATGCAGGAAGGCATCATGTTTGAGACGACAGCCGGTGTAAGCGCCGGAGCCATGTCCGCAACAGCATATTTATCCGGACAGATTGGTTTGTGCGCCCGGATCAATCTGACGCACCGTCATGATCCGCGTTATTGCGGATTGATTGCCGGAAGAACCGACCACGGGATCACCGGATTCAGTTATTTGTTCCATGATTTGTTCGATATGTATGAATTCGATATGGAGCGCTTCATGGATCCAACGAGAAAATTCTATGCGGAAGTAACCAATATGATCACCGGCGATCCGGAAATGATGAGCCGGGATGACGGACATATCTTCGAGGCAATCCGTGCCTCGGCGAGTCTTCCGTATATATCTTTGCCGGTAATGATCGAAGGAAAACCGTATTTGGACGGAGGATGTTCGGACCGTCTTCCCTATAAATGGGCGAAGGAACAGGGATTCCGCAAGATCATGATTATCCGTACCAGAGACCGCAGTTACCGCCGTCCGGTCAAGAAGGAACGCTTTATGACCAAGATGGTGTATTCCAAGTACCCGGTCTTTGAGGAATCTTTGAAGAAATCCATCCCGTACTACAATCAGACGATTGATGAAACTGACCGGGATTATTCGGAAGGAAAAATCTTCGTTTTATATCCGTCGACTCCGGTCAAGGTCAGCCGTCTTGAGGGGGACATGGATAAACTCGGTGCCTTGTATTGGCAGGGCTACCATGATATGAAACAGCAAATGCCGGAGCTGAAAGCGTATCTGGCAAAATAAGGAGAGAATATGTTGGTGTGTCCGGTTTGCGGAAGTCCGCTTCAAAAAGAAGAACGGAAATATGTCTGTGGTAACGGGCACGCCTTTGATATGGCCAAGGAAGGGTATGTGAACCTCCTGCTGTCCAATCAAAAGCGTTCCGCGGAACCGGGAGATCCCAAGGAATCCGTACGAAGCCGCAAGGAATTCTTGGATGCCGGCTATTACGAATCATTGGCGAAAGGGATTGCGCGGATCGTGACGGAAGTATTGCCGGAACCCTCCAAGATCCTGGATGCGGGGGTCGGAACCGGATATTATCTTTCGTATCTCACCAATGCGCGCGGACATAAGGATATCTGTCATGCGATCGACATCGGAAAAGAAGAATGCCGGGTTTCCGCGAAAAAGGTCAAAGAGGCTCAAATCGCGGTTGCCAGCGTGTTCCGTCTTCCGTATTCGGACTCTTCGTTTGACTTGGTGATGTCGGTATTTACCCCGTATGCGCCGGAAGAGTTTTTGCGGGTCGTGAAGCCCGGGGGATATGTTCTGGCTGTGCAGCCGGGAAAGCGGCATCTGTATGAACTCAAGGCGGCAGTCTATGACTGTCCTTACGAAAATGAGGAAAAAGGATATGACTTGCCCGGATTTACCTTGGTCAAAACCGAAAATGTGATTGACCGGATCCGCTTAAAAGATCATGATGCGATCATGGCTTTATGGAATATGACGCCTTATGCGCATAAGACTTCCAGAAAAGATGCGGCGAAGCTGGATGAACTCCCGTATCTTGATACAACCACGGATTTTTATGTATCTCTTTATCAGAAGGAGGCATCCGAATGAAACGGAAATTATGGATCATCGGGCTGATCTTAGTTCTGGCGGTGTCCGGCTGCGGCAGAAACGATGCGCACAGTGATGCCAAGGTATTTAAGGAAAGCTATGAATCATTAAACGGAACGCAGACGGATTCCGGGAAAACGAGATTAACAGTAAATATTCCGGCGGATAATCCGGTTGTCTTCGCAACAAATGAGGAAATCAAGGAATTGTTAAGAAGCGGAAGCGGCGTGATTTATTTCGGATTTCCGGAGTGTCCGTGGTGCCGCAGCATCATCGAGACGTTTTTAAGCGTCTGTAAGGAACAGGGAATCACGAAGGTCTATTACCTCAACAACAGGGACGAGCGAGACGAGAAGGAGCTCTCGGAGACCGGCGAAGTAATCACTGTGAAAGAAGGCACAAAAGATTACTATGAAATCCTGGGTCTTCTCGGGGATTATGCGGATGAATATATCGGATTGGAGAATCCTGACATCCGCCGTCTTTATTTCCCGACGGTCGTCGTCGTAAAGGACGGCAAGATCCTGGGCACCCAGGTTTCCGCAGTGGACGGATTCACCGATCCGTATCTTGGAATGACGGATTCCCAAAAGGAAGAACTTGCCGGAATTTACCGGAATTTGATCGGAAAGCTTCTGAGCTGTGACTTGGATGACAAGTGTTAACTATGAAACGTTTTATATCCTACTACAAGCCGCACAGGCGGCTCTTCTTCATCGATCTGACGGCGGCCTTTCTCGTTGCGCTTTGCGATGAGTTCATGCCGCTGATCACACGGCGCATTATCAACGAATACGCTCCGAGCGCAAATTTTGCCATGATGGCGCGCTGGAGCATTTTCCTTCTGGCGGTATACCTTGTGAAACTCGGACTGAATTACGTAATCGGATACTGGGGTCATATCTGCGGCGTACGGATCCAGGCAGACATGCGGCGGGAATTGTTCAACCATCTGGAAGTTCTGCCGGTATCGTATTTTGACGACCACAAGACCGGAGCCATTATGAGCCGTATCGTCAACGACCTGCAGGAAATCAGCGAAATGGCACACCACGCGCCGGAAAACATTTTTATTTCCGGAGTGATGCTGATCGTGTCGTTTGTTATGCTGGCACGCATTAATCTGGCACTGACCGCAGTCGTGTTCTCAGCCATTCCGGTGGCCGTGATCTTTGCAGTCACCATCCGTACAAGACAGGTCAACGCGTTTGCGAGAAGCCGTGCGGAAATTGCGAAAATCAACGCGGAAGCGGAAACCAGCATCGCCGGGATCCGTGTTACAAAAGCTTTCAACGGCACCGAACTGGAGGAAAAGAAATTCCGGAATGCCAACCGGGGCTACATTGAAGCCCGTTCCAAAGCGTATAAATATCTGGCGGTCTTCAATTCGGGAATGGTCTTCATGACGGATTTCATGTATCTGGTGATTGTGGTTGTGGGCGGATTCTTCCTGGTGTCGGGGAAAATCAACGCCGGAGACTTTGTCGCCTACATCCTGTATATTTCCTTATTCCTGTCGCCGCTTCGCAAACTTGTGGATACCTACGAAATGATCGTCGAAGGCTCCAGCGGATTCAAGAGATTCTGTGAAGTCATCGACCTTCCGGCGGAAGAGGACAGCCCCGACGCATTCGATCCGGGAACGCTGGAAGGAACCATTGAGTTTGACAATGTATCGTTTCGTTACGTCAGGGAAGGAGACAAGAAAGTCATCGACCATGTTTCCTTTACAATTCCCAAGGGAACCACGTCGGCTTTTGTCGGACCTTCCGGAGGCGGGAAGACAACGATCTGTAACCTGATTCCGCGCTTTTACGAAATCGAGGACGGTGCGATCCGGATTGATGGAACCGATATTCGCAAATATACCCGTGCGGGATTACGCCGCAATATCGGCATGGTCGCCCAGGACGTCTTCTTATTCAACGGGACGATCCGCGACAATATTCTTTACGGAAAACCTGACGCAACCGAGGAAGAGATGACGGAAGCGGCCAAGAAAGCCGAGATCCATTCCTATATCATGAGCCTGCCGGACGCGTATGACACCGAAGTCGGTGAACGCGGCCTTAAACTTTCCGGCGGTCAGCGTCAGCGCATCGCCATTGCGCGCGTCTTCTTAAAGAATCCGAAAATCCTGATCCTCGATGAAGCGACCAGTGCCCTGGACAATGTGACCGAGGTCCAGATCCAGAAATCTCTGGAAAAACTCTCGGAAGGACGCACCGTTCTGGTCGTAGCCCATCGCTTAAGCACCATCCGCCACGCCCGGAACATCTTCGTTATCACCGAAGAAGGCATCGCGGAAGAAGGCACGCACGAGGAATTATTGGCGAAAAACGGGGTCTATAAAGAGCTCTCCGCGATTGCGTAAATCTTCGGCGTAAGAAGGCAGAAACATGTATAAAAAAGGGCGGTAACCGGTCGCCTTTTCTGTTCGTGTGATTGCCCGGTATCAATTGATAATTCCAGGCGCCTCTGCTATGATTTTTCCGGTGATCAAGGATTAAGGAGTATTCTATGGCAAACAAAAAAACCTCTAATGCATCTGACTGCCCGACATTAAGCAGCCTGCTCAGTCAATCGTATTATAAAGGAAGCGATTCCTTGGCTGCGTATTGCTATCGCTATATTAAGAATAA
>CACYEP010000014.1 GCA_902773425.1 uncultured Erysipelotrichaceae bacterium
AGTCGTTTCTAAGAAAAAACGGTCAGTAGGTGCATTTAGGTATGACAAGACAGACTTTGTAACCATTGAAGTCAGAAATAGTTGGACAAAGATAGAGGTGGAATGGATTGTAACAAATGCGACAAAGATTTTTCTAAAAAAGCTTAAACTTGCAGCTGCGGAGGAAGAAATCTCCATCACAAACTATTGCCTCAGATTGAGATACTGGTCCGATGGTTGTTATGAAAGTGCCGGAGATTACGTTTGCGCAGATCGTGGTATTCTCAAACTTCCCAAAAAGCAATGGGGCTCAAGCTGGGAAAAATGGGGCTCAAGCTGGGAAATTAAAATATATTGCGATTATCAGTTTTCTATATAGTGTTGTATGACGTCCTGAACAAGACTTTAAAAGGTTCATTTTTTGTTGGAAATGAATCGGAAAGGACGGTGATCCAAACGGAAGAAAAGAAAGACTACAAACGAAGGATCTATTACCTTCCGTCAAACTATAAAAAAGGAATCTCGATATTGGGACAGGTCTATCCTGTCCCAAATGTGATTCAGGCAGTCTTGATGGTCGGGATACACAGTCTATTGTTTCACTTTTTCCATTTTGGATGGGAATGGCAAATCAATGCCATCGTCTATTTATTGATCCTTATCGTCTTTGGAAGCCTTGGTCTATATGGCATCGACGGAGAGGATTTTATATCTTTTCTTAAACGATGGCTCCGATTCCATCGAAGAAGACGTACGGCATATTACAACCCGCGTATTAAAATGGAAGCGGTTATGCCGCAATACGATGATTCTGTTTCCGGTGCTCTTTTGCCAAAAGAGCGGATCAACCGAATTTATGAGGAATACCGAAACAATATGGATGAAAGACAAAGGAAGAAAGACAGGGAAAGGGAAGAGACGGCAATCGAGCAAGGAGGATACATCTTCCTTGATGATTTGAAAAAAGAAAGGGATGGGAATGATTCTAAAAGATAAGAATAAAAGAAAAGCGTTGGTGGTAGAGTCGACCCAACAGAATATACCGTTTGTTGATATTCACGCCGGTCTTTTAGTGACAAGGGACCGGCATTTTATAAAGATCCTGGAAATCAAGCCTATCCCGTTCACTCTCCGTTCTTTTGAGGAACAGGATGCCATCATTTCGCAATTTGGGAGAGTATTGAAAATTTGCCCGAATAATATCCAAATCACGGTGTTGACACTGCCTTCAGATATCAATCAAACCCTGAATGCTTTGAAAGGAGATATGGATAAGGAGACATCGGAAAACTGCTACAGGATGGCAGAAGAATATAAGGAAGAGCTTGTCCGTTCGAAGCGTTCCAGCGTTACCCGTCGTTTTTTCCTCTCCTTCCAGTTCGAAGACCCGTCTTCCGTTTTCCATAACGTGACGATCGATGAAGTGGTCCGATGGATGGATGATATGACGGCGAGAATCAAGAACGCTTTGGAATCATGCGGAAATGAAGTAATCGATCCGGAAATCAAGGATGAAAACTATTGGAGCGCGGAGATTCTTTATACTATCTTGAATCGTCGGGAAGCTACAGATACACCGTTTCAAGAGCGGGTCGGAGATATTTACGAAAGATATCAGAAAGAAAAGGAAGGTGTGTATGTCCCTTTGGCGGAGTATATCGCACCGGAAGTGGTTCGTTTTAAAGACCGCAGATATGTTGAGGTCGATGGAACATATTACCGCTATCTTTATATAAAGAGTGACGGATACCCGGAGGAGGTCTTTTCCGGTTGGCTCAATCTTTTTATCAATTCCTATCCCGGAGTAGATATGAATCTCTATTTTGAACGCGTCCCGAAAGAATATGTAATCAATGATGTAAGAAAAAACATTGTATATAACAAGGTGGATCACGCGGAAAGCTCTGATACTTCAGAGGCGTTTGAGCATTCGGATTCCGCGATGGGGGCGGGATATTATCTCAAGAACGGCCTTGCATCCGGAGACGACTTCTATCGAGTTTCTGTTCTCATCAGCATATCCAACACTTCCCGTGAGATTGCTGATCGTATTGCTGAGGAAATGAAAAGGAGCGCAGCTGCGAAAGATATTAAACTCAAGGATATCCAATATAATGCGGAAGACGCGTTTTATGCGACCCTGCCGATTGTAAAGATGCCGGATTCGATCTGGAAGAAGGCAAACCGCAACATGTTATCGCTTGGCGCTGCTTCTTTTTATCCTTTTATCTCTTTTGAACTAAACGACTCGGACGGAATCTATTTTGGAAAAGATTTGAGCACGAACGCGATGACAATCGTTGATGTGTTCGACTCGAAAAAATATACCAATGCAAACATGTTCGTGTGTGGTACGACCGGATCCGGGAAGACATTTTCAACGTTATTGATCAGTGCACGGACGAGAATCAAACACATTCCTTGCTTTTTGGTTACCCCCGAGAAAGAACATGAATACAGGCGTATCTGTAACGCGATGGGGGGACAGTTCATC
>CACYEP010000015.1 GCA_902773425.1 uncultured Erysipelotrichaceae bacterium
CCTTGTCGTTTTCATATTCCATACCGGAAATGTATTCGACAGTTTCCGCAGTGATTTCATCAATTGCGTTGTAGCGTTCCAGCTTGCCCTGGATCGATACAGCCTTTTCGATGCGTTCCTTCGCGAATGCGTTGATCTTTTCTCTTAATTCCGCCGGAACTTCATATAACTTGACTTCCATCTTCGGCTTTCCGCACTTCGCAGCGATTTCTTCTTCGAATGCGCAAAGCTTCTTGATAGCTTCATGTCCGAACATCAGCGCGTCGACCATATCGTCTTCGGATACTTCCTTCGCGCCGCATTCAACCATGTTGATGGCGACCTTGGTACCCGCAACGGTTAAGTCGATATCACTCTGCTTCGCCTGTTCCTGGGTCGGATTAATCACGAATTCTCCGTTAACTCTTCCGACTTTGACACCGGCAATCGGTCCGTTGAACGGAATGTCTGAAATGCATAATGCCAGGGACGCGCCGAACATAGCGGTCATTTCTACGGAATAGTCATAGTTGCACGCCAACGCGGTATTGACGACCTGTACATCGTTACGGAAGCCTTCCGCGAATAACGGACGGATCGGACGGTCGATCATACGTGCGGTTAACGTTGCGTGTTCGGTCGGTCTTCCTTCTCTGCGGAGGAAACCTCCCGGAATCTTCCCTGCTGCATACATCTTCTCTTCAAAGGAAACGGTCAGGGGGAAGAAGTCCTGATCTTTCGCCTCCTTGCTTGCGGTCGCGGCGGAGAATACTACAGTGTCTTCATATCTTACTAAGACAGAGCCGCCGGCCTGTTTGGCTATTTCTCCGGTTTCTACCGTTAAGTTACGGCCGAAGAAATCCAAACTGAATGTCTGTTTTCCCATTTTTCACCTCATAATTTCACCCGTACATTTTACCACGATATCGGTAGGATACAATCTATTTTTTCGGAACATGAAAAAAACGGCCGGAGCCGTTTGAAATCTACCTTAATGACGCATCCGACGAGGCGTTGGTAATTGCCTCCAGAAGCCCCCGCACCGTGACCGTCGCACCGGTGTACAGGTCCATCTCCAGGTTGGTCGTCTGGTTCGCCAGAATCTCGTTGATCGCGGTATCCATGCGCCCGATTACCTCTACCGGTTCTTCCACAATGACCGTTTTCATCTTAGGCCCGGCGGGCTGTCCCGACGGGTCTTCATCCGCCGGTTTTCCATCCGTGCTTTCTTCTTCGTTCTCTTCCACCGGCACCATCATTTCTTTCTGCAGGATATAGTTGGCTTCGTTATGCGAGACCAGGTCGATGGAGATGATATTCGCTTCATTAACGGTGATCCGCACTTCAATCGGACCGTTATATCCCTGTCCTGTTCCGGTATAGCTGCCCGGCGTATATAAGAAGGAAGTTGTTGTCGCATCCGGGCGCACAGGCGTCACAAAAACATCCTTCGCGGTTTCATTCATGCAACCGCCAAGACAAAGCATTCCCGCCAGGCATACAGCTAAAAGTTTCTTCATAGTTCTCCTTAAGAAAGAAGCCCCGAAACAACGGGGCTTTCGATTCTTGAATTATTTACGCAGTTTCAAGCGCTGAATTAATGTGCGATAACGGTTTACATCGTTCTTCGCAAGATAAGCCAGAAGATTTCTGCGCTTACCGACCATCTTCATCAGACCTCTGTAGGAATGGAAATCTTTCGGATTTTCCTTCAGATGTTCGTTTAAGCGATTGATTGTAGCGGTTAATACAGCAACCTGTACTTCTACCGAACCGGTATCGCCTTCCTTGACAGCGTACTCTTCAATAATCTTGGTTTTTTCTTCCTTTGTTAACATGTCTTTTCCTCTCTTTGTTATGTACTTTTCAACCAAGTAATCCGTTGATTCGAGGAAACGCGGAAAACTGAGCTGAAAGCCTATTAATAATATCATCCGAGCTACTTGCGCGCAAGTTTTTTTATTCTACGGTAACACTTTTCGCCAGATTTCGCGGTTTATCTACATCCAATCCTTTGGATACACTGATATAGTACGCAATCAGCTGAAGCGGAATCACCGCCAAGCTCGTCGTGAAGTGCGAATCTACCGGCGGAATATAAATCGTAAAATCACTTGTCTCTTCAATTTTGAAATTCCCGTAATTCGTCAGTCCGCAGATATACCCTCCGCGGCTCTTCACTTCAACAAGATTGCTCAGGGTCTTTTCGTAAAGGTGCTGCTGGGTCACAATACC
Source organism: uncultured Erysipelotrichaceae bacterium (assembly GCA_902773425.1). Lineage (GTDB taxonomy): Bacteria > Bacillota_I > Bacilli_A > Erysipelotrichales > Erysipelotrichaceae > RUG11872. The sequence goes on from CACYEP010000015.1 coordinate 2,215, forward strand.
GAACACCAATGTCCCGTTTTCAATTAAGCTGATAGTTCCGTGCTTCAGTTCGCCTGCCGCATATGCTTCCGAATGAACATAACTGATTTCTTTTAATTTGAGGCTTCCTTCCATACTGATCGCATAGTCGATTCCTCTTCCGATAAAGAAGGCATCCTGGATATTCGCATATTGTGAGCTGAACCACTGCAGTCTTTCCTTATCATCCAAGATCGTCTGGATTTTCTCCGGCAAAGAATCCAGATCCTGCACCAGCGTATCATAATACTCATCGGTGATCGTTCCGTTTACTTTCGCTAATGCCAATGCCAGCGCATAGCACGCCGCCAATTGGGCACTGTAAGCCTTGGTTGTTGCCACGGCAATTTCCGGACCTGCCAGGGTATACAGAACATGATTGCTTTCTCTTGCGATGCTGGATCCTACCACGTTGACAATACCGAGCGTCGGAATTCCCTGGGACTTTGCTTCACGCAGCGCAGCGAGCGAATCCGCAGTTTCTCCGGACTGACTGATTACGATGACCAGCGAATCCTTCTTTAATAACGGCCTGGAATAACGGAACTCACTGGCCAAGTCGATTCTTACCGGAATTCTCGCCAAGTCTTCAATGACATACTTCGCCACCATGCTGACATGATACGCGCTTCCGCATGCGACGAACACAAGTTCCTTCGCGTTCTTCAGCATTTCATCCGTAATACCGGTTTCCGACAAATCAACCTTTCCGTCTTTGATCACCGAATGAAGCGTATCCCTTACGGCCTTGGGCTGTTCATGGATTTCCTTCATCATGAAGTGTTCGTATCCGCCCTTTTCCGCCGCGTCCGCATCCCATTCGATCTGCACCGGTTCTTCGTATACTTCTTCCTCATCAAGATTATAGATGTGTACGTCTCCCTTGGTCAGACGCGCGATTTCATCGTTATTGATATAGTAAACCGTACGCGTGTACTTTAAGATTGCCGGCACATCCGATGCCAGATAGGTTTCATCATCGCGGATACCGAGCACCAGCGGGCTGTCCTTGCGGGCCGCATAGATTTCTTCCGGACGGTCCTTGAACATAATTGCGAACGCATACGATCCGCGCATCTGACGAACTGCGCTGGAAATCGCCTTGATCGGTTCTTTGTATTTCTTGTAATGGAAATCCACGACTTTGATTGCGATTTCCGTATCCGTCTCCGAATAGAAGGTATATCCGCGCTTTTCAAGACGCTCTCTTAATTCCCTGTAGTTTTCAATGATTCCGTTATGCACACCCACGACATTCATATCGTCGCTGACATGCGGATGCGCATTGGTTTCGGACGGTTCCCCATGCGTTGCCCAGCGGGTATGACCGATTCCGCAGGTTCCGATTACGGATTCTCCGTTGTTTGTTTTTTCGGAAAGAACCTTCAGTCTTCCCTTTGCTTTTATGACTACCGGCTCTTCGTCCGCATTACGCACAGCGATTCCCGCCGAATCGTATCCTCTGTATTCCAGTCTGGAAAGGCCCTCCAATAAAATCGGCGCAGCCTGTTTTCTTCCGGTATAACCGACAATTCCGCACATATGATTGTTCTCCTTGTTACTTTAATATGGTATCACATTTCTGCCTTCAGCGTTACCCTTTCCAAATCCATACCAGAAACAATCCTTCAGCCAGCGAAGGAAGAAACGGAATCTTTCGTCTTCCTGACACAAGACATTCCGTAATTCCGATGAAACTTCCCGCGATCAATCCGCCGGCCGCAATCCTTCCGCTGAGCGCCAAACCCGCCGCCGCAAGATAGAACCCATCCCCTATTCCCGCGGATTCCCTATGAAAGATTCTTGATTCCGCCAGACACAAGATGATCCATCCTGCGCCTGCCATAACATCCAAAAAGATTTCCTGCGCGTCAATCCCGGTTTTTGCCCTCCGAAGGATTCCCGCAAGAACGCATAACACCAATCCTGCCGCAGGCACCGTCATCGTTTTCCGGTCGCATAACGCCAAGAACATGCTGACACCGAAAAATGCCGCGTACGCAAAAAACTCCGTGCCCCGTCCGCACTTTTCCGCAATCATGCACAATCCCATCCCGGCAAACAGTTCACTCAGAAGGCATGAGGCAGGAATTTTCCCTGCGCAATAGGCGCATCTTCCCTTGCTGAAAAGAAAACTGAACACCGGCACCAGTTCCCGAAATGCCAGTTTATGACCGCAGTGATCGCACCGGCTTCTTCCGAAATATGTATCAAAGGACGCGTAACGCGATGCCATGCACTCCGCGAAGCTACCGAAACACGCCCCGATCATAAATAAAAATAAATACCGGATCATACACCCTCCGGTATTATCTACGCATCGAATTTGTTTTTTCCCGCTTATTCCAGAAAATCCACCAATACATCGTGCAGAATAAATCTTCCTTGGCGGGTGGCGCGAAGGAATCCATCCGCCATCTCGAGATTTCCTTGGCTGATGTGCTTAGTCACCGCGTCCCGGTAATACTCCTCCAAGCGTACTTTGAAAGTCTCCGCATAAGCGTTTAAATCAATCCCCTGATTCAGCCTAAGGCCCATCATGACGGCCTCAAACCGTTCATCTTTTTCAGATAACGGAATATCTTCCCGTTCGCGTTTTCCTTCCAGATACCCTTTAAGATCCGGCTTCACGGTGTAACGCACGCCGTTTTCCTTTCCGCTTGCGCCGGGACCGATTCCGATAAAGTCCCCATAGTACCAGTAGACCTTGTTGTGTTCGGATTCCAAGCCGTTTTTCGCAAAGTTGGAGATTTCATATTGCTTGTATCCGGAAGATTCCAAGAACCGGATCGCCGTATCATACATCTCGTACTCGGTTTCATTGTCCAAGGGTTCTTTGCCTTCCGCATAAAATCTCGACCCTTCTTCCACCGTCAATGAATACACGGAAATATGCGAAGGTTCTGCGTTCACGGCCTTCTTTAATGTATCCTTCCAATCTTGCAAGGATTGTTCCGGAAGACTGTACATCAAATCCAAGGAAATATTGGTGATCCCGGCTTCCCGCAGGATCTTCATGGCCTTTAGCACATCTGAGGAAGTATGTCTTCTTCCGAGTTTCTTCAGCATTCCGTCATCAAACGCCTGCGCTCCCAAAGACACACGGTTCACGTCGTATTTTCGAAGGATTCCGGCTTTTTCCGCAGTCACGCTTTCAGGATTGCACTCAACCGTAAACTCTTTGACCGGCAAAAACCTCTCCGTGCATTCCAGCAATCCCTCCAATTGCGGCACGCTTAAAACACTCGGAGTTCCTCCACCGATATATACGGTCGCGATTTCGTCTTGAATATTATTCAAGTCCTTTCGCACCTGTGCCAGCCACAAATCTGCCCGATCACTGTTATAACGGAACCGGTAAAAGTCGCAATATGCGCATACCGACGCGCAGAACGGCACATGAATGTAAAGAGCCTTACTCTTCGACACTTGGATAACGTTCCTCCACGTCACGGATTTTTTCAATCACGACATCCCGGTAATCCCAGCCCAGATCCTTCGCCAGACTCACCGTATACATCAGCACGTCCGCGATTTCGCTCTTGACGGCTTCCCGGTCAAAATTGTCTTCATTGAACTGGAAACACTCCAGCAGTTCTGCAGCCTCAATGATAATCGACTTCGCCAAAATCGCCGGCGTATCAGTTTTATCCCATCCTCTGGTACGGCGCATTTCTTCCACGCATTTCATCATTTCATCCATAACTTTTCCTCACTTTAGGAAAAACAGGGTTATTCACCCTGTTCAGCCATTTTTTTCGCTTCACGCATTGCGCGTCTGCGGTCTAAATCTGTTAAGAATCTCTTGCGCACACGGATTGCATCCGGTGTGATTTCGACCAATTCGTCATCTCCGATGAATTCAACGGCCGACTCAATCGTCAGGACTCTCTTCGGAACCAATTTCATTGCTTCATCGTTTCCGGTGGAACGGATCGCGGTCATCTTCTTATTGACGGTCGGATTGACCTTCATATCCATATCTTTCGAACAAATACCGACGATCTGCCCTTCATAGATATCTTCACCCGGTCCCACAAAGAATAATCCGTGTTCCTGTAACTTCCAGATGGAATACGTCATCGCTTCGCCGGTCGCATTGGAGATCATGACGCCGTTGCCGCGTTCGTTGATCTCACCCTTGTACGGTTCGTAATCCTTGTAGCGGCGGATCATCGTGCCTTCCCCGTGGGTATCGTTGATGAATTCGGAATTGTATCCGATC
>CACYEP010000016.1 GCA_902773425.1 uncultured Erysipelotrichaceae bacterium
AGCCTTTGTGTTAATTTTAAACCACCATTGTTTTGATACGGAGATTACCGTGCCGGTCGTTTCTTTTTTCATGGCAAGAACCTTCCTCCCAGATCAATTACGATTTATATATTTCTTTGTCATTAATACTACCGTCTCCACATGACTTGTATAAGGAAACATGTCTACCGGCTGAATTTTCATGACACAATATCCTTCTTTCGCAAGATATTCCAAATCACGTTTCAATGTCTCAGGATTACATGATACATATACGATTTTCTTTGGGCCCAACAGGACTAAACTCTCCAAAAAGCGTTCATCTGATCCTGAGCGCGGCGGATCCATGATCACCGCATCGACTGTTTTCCCTGAAGACGCCAAGTTTTCCATATGCTTGCCGGCATCCTCGCAAATAAACGAGATGTTTTTGACCTTGTTGATTTTGGCATTGTATTCCGCATCCTTTACCGCGGACAGATTGAGCTCAACCCCGGTGACTTCCTTTACGTAATCAGAGACAATCATCCCGATCGTGCCGGTGCCGCAATAGGCGTCGATGACGGTTTCATCTTTGCGGAATTTCCCGAGTTCAACCGCCGTCTTGTATAACACTTCCGTCTGCGCTGTATTGACTTGATAAAAGGAAGCCGGAGAAATGCGGAACTTCTTCCCGCACAGTTCATCTTCGATGTATCCGTTTCCGTACAGCGTAAAGGTGTTCTTCCCCAAGATGACCGATGTCGGACGGTTGTTGACGGACTGCACGACCGTTTTGATGTACGGATTTCTTTGCAGAAGGGTCTTCAGGACAATATCCTTTTTCGGGAATCCTGCGTTCCCGGTAATAAACACGACCATATACTGTCCGGTCTTTTCACTGTGGCGCACCATGACATACCGTAAAAAACCGTTCCCGGAGCGTTCCTGGAATACCGAAAGGCGTAATTCATTCCATATATCGGCGATATCTTCAAAAATCTTATTGGCCTTCCGGTCTGCGATCATACAGTCTTTTACCGGGGTAAGCGTATGGCTTTGCGGCATATAGTTTCCGTATACGACTTCTCTTTGATTATTCGCAAAAGCCATCTGGACCTTGTTGCGGTAATGATCCGGGGTACGGCATCCCTTGATCGGTTCCGGTGTTCCGAATTGTTTTAACAGATCATTGATTTCCTTTTGTTTGAGCTCCAGCTGCGCGGCATAGGAAAAGTCCCTGAGGTCACATCCTCCGCACTTTTTAAACGGGCATTGTTTATCCTTGGTGTATTGTTTCATATACAGATTATACCATCGATTCTTTTCATTTCCCCTTTTCCCATGTAAGATAAGACTGTTTAAAGGAGTTTTTTATGGCCAGACAGTATTGGAAACCATCAAATATGTTATATCCGGTTCCGGCAGTCCTTATTACCTGCATGGACGAAGAAGGAAACGCCAACGTCATGACAGCCGCCTGGGCGGGAACCGTCTGTTCGGATCCGGTCATGGTATCGGTATCTATCCGTAAAAGCCGCTATTCCCATGACATCATCGCCCGCACCAAAGAATTCGTGATCTGCCTTACCACCGAAGAACTGGTACGCTTCACCGACTACGTCGGCATTAAGTCCGGACGGAAAGTCGATAAATTCAATCTTCCGGGAAACCTACGTGTCACAAAATCCGAATCTAAACTCGTGAAAGCGCCGGGAATCGCGGAAAGCCCGGTATGTCTTGAGTGCAGGGTCACGCAGATTCTGGAACTCGGATCGCATGACATGTTTATCGCGGAAGTTGTTTCCACCGATATTGACGATCGATATTTAAATGAAAAAGGCACGCTGGATTTATCCAACGCGCACTTAATTGCCTATTCGCACGGGGAATACCGGAAGCTCGGAAAAGCCCTGGGAACCTTCGCCTATTCCACCAAGAAGAAAAAGAAAGCGCATAAGATAACCCGGTCTAAGTAGACCGGGTTCTTTTTATCTTGTTAAGCTGTCCCTCAGGGTATCGGTAATTCTTCTTACCGCATTTCTTACGGATTCGGCATCTTCTTCACTGAATCCGCTGAAGCACAGCTCTTCCATATCCTTGACCGCATTATCCAGATCTTTCACGATATCCGCAGCCTTTTCCGTTAATTCGGCTTCGTATTCCGGCAGTTCGATCGTGACCCGGATCAATCCGCGGCTGATCAGTTTTTCTAACGACAATAACACGGATGCCAACGGAATGCCGGTGAAATCCGTAATCTGTTTCTGATCGTGAATCGGGCCGACCCGCATAATGACATAGAAAATCCGGAGGTCCTTGATGTCGAGGTCGTATTTCATCGCCACGGAATTCATATACTTATCGAATACTTTCGTTAAGAAATACGTGGTTTCCACGATGTTTGTACTATGTCCGGCTTCGTAGTGAACCTGGATTTTTTCTTCGCCGAGTTTCTTGGTTCCCGGTAAAAACGGAAGTGCTCCGTCATCGGTTGCCGCGCTGACCAAGAACTTTGCGATTTCGACCCGGTTCTTTTCGTATTCTTCTTCATCGAAGACACTGCGGTAGAACTTGTCATAATAGTCAAAGACGCTCGTCTTCATGTTGACGATTTTCTTGAGGTTCAGGCTGCTGGTTACCAGAGATCCTTCGGTTTTCAGATAGTAATACACCGGAATCTGCACCGGCGCTACTTTTTCACAATGCAGAAGATACTCCAGGTTGAACAGGTAGTCTTCGCAAAGGCTTACAGATTCATCCATACGCAGCTTGTATTGCTCGATAATAGAACGCTTGTATAACTTATTCCACAAGACACCGTAATAATAATCAGCCGGGCTTTCTTTCATCCATTCCGCATACTCTTTGACTGTTAAAACATCGTTCGAAAGAATACTTCCTTTGCGGGATAAAAGATCTCCCACGACCCGGTAGAAATCTGCAACAGCCATATCCGCTTCGCCTTCTTCTAACGTTCGTACCAACACTTTCGTGGAATCTTCGGTTAACCAGTCATCCGCATCCATGAACTGAATATAGTCTCCTTTGGCTTCGGACAGCCCTCGGTTACGGGTGGAAGACACTCCGCCGTTCGGTTTATGAATAACGCGGATCCGATCATCATGAAGCGCATATTCATCCAGCAACGCCGCCGTGTTATCCTTACTGCCGTCATTGATCAATATCAGTTCCCAGTCTTTAAACTCTTGGTTCAGAACACTGTTGATGCACTTGGATACAACTTTTTCTCCGTTGTAAACCGGCACAATGATACTGACTTTGGGATGACCCTGCCCGCAATAATCCTCCTTGCGGAATTCTTCTTTCTTAAAGAACATATGGATTCTGGTAATAAAGTCCTTTGCTTCATCGTAAACCGCATGTCCGTATTCCTCATACACATGAAGTTCCCCGTCCGCAGAATCCGCAATTTCCTTCAGTGCGCCATCATGAAGAATTTGATCTTCGGCTCCTCCCATGACCAGGACCGGACACTTAATATCTTTTAATCTTCCGGAGATGTCATAGGAACGCATACTGAGCGCCAAAACCTTAAACCGTTCCATGTCTTCCTCACGGACATAATTAGCCATGGACTTTAAGGCATCCCGGTTTTTTGAATAATACTCTTGGGAGTAAACATATTTTCCGAACTCATCCGTCAGTCCCGCCGCATCTTTCGCGTCCGCCATGGAAATCCATTTCTCGAAAATACTTTCCTCGGTCTCGGTAACTCTGCACGCCGTAGACGCAAGCGCAAGTTTCCGGACAAATTCCGGATGATTCGCCGCAATGATCATAGCCATCATGCCGCCCTGGGACACACCGTAAAGGTTGATTTCTTTTAATCCGAGTGTTTGAAGAGCCTGATACGTATCTTCCGCCATTTCTCCGACAGAGTACATATCCGGCAGATTCTTCCGGCGGTCAAGCAGATAGACGTCATAGTCCTCCGCAAGCTCCTGATAGGCGTTTACCACCGCATCCGCAAAATTCATTACGCTTAAGATACTGATTCCCGGCAAAATGACAACCGGCTTTCCTTCCGGATTTCCGAAACGGAAATAATCCATGGTAAAACCGGCGGTTTCGATTTGTTCAACCGTTGTGCGCATATAAACCTCCCGCCATTAGAATGACACTACTATAAATAATTATAACTCTTCTTTTTCGCAAGCGCGGAAAATTGACAGCACATCCTCTTTAGTAAGAGGAACAAACGCTTTCGCCAGCAGCGATGCAGCATGTTCCGCCATGATTTCAAACTTGTCATCGC
>CACYEP010000017.1 GCA_902773425.1 uncultured Erysipelotrichaceae bacterium
CCGGATTACCGTCTCTTTATGACGGCCCAAGTCTCCGGTTTTCCCTTCCGCAGATCCTTTGCCCATCCTCCGCGAAGATCAATCACCGGCTTTCCGAAAGTATATTCACTCCCCAGTTCCACATCTGTATGCGAATTCTGCGCGAAATATTCTTCAGGATTTTCAAGGTATGATTTATACGCTCCGTAGGTTTCTTTGTAAAACATAATCCTTCCCGCTTTTGCGTAAACGGACAATAAGATCTTCGCCGCGTAAGGGTCCTTTTCAACATCTTGATCAAAGAATACCCAGCGCACTGAGTCCGCCGTTCCGGAAACCGAAACCGCCAGTACCGCCGCATCCGTCAAGGCACCGAAACAGACATATTCTTTGATGTCTGATTCGGTGATGAAGTTTCCGATTTCCTCATACGGCGGGTTTACGTATTCTTTTCGCAGAATACCTTCTTTGGATGAAACCGGAGCCTTTGATCCCATAAACACTTTGATATGCCGGCTTTCCAGCTGACGGATCAATTCAGCGTCCTTTTCGTGCAGCACGGCACCTTTCACATATCCCGATGTAACCAAATCCATCAGGCATTCTTTCGCTTCGTCAGTGTCTCCGCAGTCGGCGATCACTCTATTTTGATTCATAGAAGCCCTCCCGGTAGTACTGCACCGTCTTTTCAAAAACCGCAAGGTATCTTTCCCTTACCGGGTTATGCGCTACTCTGTCATTTCCGTTTTCATCCGGGAAGATGACGGTCATCCCCTTGGTAAGACCTTCATTTACTTCCACGGTCACATCCGCGGTTTTCCAGGATACTATATCCGGATCGATCATGCAGGCAGCCGCAACCGCATCGTGCATGGCCTCGCCTTTGCGGAACCGGATCAGTTCCCGCATGGTATTCCGGATGAACGGGTCGGTATGTCCGCTCATTTTCTCAAATTCCTCTAACGGAACCGGACATTGAATAGTCGAATCCAATCCTACCATGTGCACCGGAACCCCGCTTTCAAACACGATCCGCGCCGCCATTGCGTCATGACCGATATTCGCCTCCGCGTAAGGACCGATGTTTCCGATAAAGTTCGTCCCGCCCATCATGGTGATACGGCGGATCATTTTTGAAAGAGACGGATACTTCAAAAACGCAATCGCAATATTCGTTAGCGGTCCTACCGTCAGAAGTTCCAGATTGCCTTGTTCCTCAAGGGCAATCCGGTAAATCGCATCCCATGCCTTTTCCTTGCCCGGGACACGTTTTGAATCCGGAAGGATCTGTTCCGCAAGACCGTTTGCCCCATGCGCAGTGACAACCGGTTCCCCGAACTCTTCCGTCAGATAACGGTCCGAGCCCCGGAAGACCGGCGCATCATGATGAAATAACGCAAGGATATCCATTGCGTTTTTTGTAGTAACATCTGTGGAATTATTTCCGCCGACCGAAGTCACCGCGCACAGGCTGAACACATCCGGATGCGCGCATACTACCGCCAGGCAGAAGAAATCATCTACCCCGGGATCGGTATCCAAAATTAACGGGATCGGGTTCTTTTCCATAACTATTCAATGACAACTTCTTTGTCTTTGACGATTTGTCCGACAAATTGACGCACAACGGTTTCCGCCTGGGAACGTGCCTGGTTCACAAGACGGTCCAGATCCGCGTTCTTTTCCACGTCTTCCTTCGCCAAACGCATCGCCGTCGCGATATCTTCCTTTTCGGTCCAGTTGAATAACGCAAAGTGTTCGTCGTAGAACCGTAACGAATCCGTGTCGATATCAATAAACTGAATCACGGTTTCCGGAAGCTTAACCGTAACTTTTTTCGGCGAAACATGTACCTTCGCCAGACTTAAGTCCACACCTGCGCGGATATTCGCCTGATAAATCATCGTAAAGGATTTTTTGGTCATCAACGGAATGGTTCCGCTCGAATATTTGACCAGATCCACATATTCCAAACGGCAGGTCGTAAGATCGCTGCACTCGGAAAGACGGGATTCAATAAAGGAACTGGAAATCTCCTCTTCCGCTTTTTTCTTGGTCAAAAGCCTCATGATCAGCATTCCGACCGCGACCGATAACACAATCACAATTACAATCAACCACGCATCTTTCATTTTGAATCCTCCTTAAGAAGGTTTAAGCCTTTCTCCGTATAAGATTTGTCATATACACTTTGAATCGTCCATTTACCGTCCGAATATTCCAGGATACTGACCGAACAGTTGGCACTGTGGAATCCCCGGTTGTAAAGATCATCCAGGCGTTTTTGATCGATATGACGCAAGGCACAGCGTATCGCCCATCCATGGGATACCGCCAGCACGTTACCCTGCGGATTTTGCGTACGTATCGTTTCCAGTGCGCGAATCATCCGTTCCGTCAGCGATTCCACCGAGTCTCCGCCGAACCTCTCATATCCTTCGTAAAATCGTTCGTGAAGTTCTTCGGAAATCGGGTCTCCTTCCAGCGTGCCGAAATTCATCTCCATCAAATCATCCAGAATCTGTACCGGATATTCCTTTCCGTATCCTTCCATGAAATATTTCGCGGTATCCCGGGCTCTTTTCAGCGGTGAAGAATAAACGGCCTCAAACGGAATCTCTTTCAATCCGAGTCCGAGCGCCCTGGAAAGTTCCACGCCTTCTTTTTGAAGAAGCGGCGCATCACACCAACCCTGCCAGACTTTCTTTTGATTGAACAATGTTCTTCCGTGACGTACTAAAAAGATCTTCATAACAAAATTATTGTATCACATATTATCCAAAATAAAACGGCGCAACCAGAGGGTGATATGCGCCGCTCATCAAACAAAGCCGAAGCCTTGGAAGATGCTGAACGGATGTCGGGTTCTTTTCGAAAAAAGATAATTAAATTATAATCAGCGACCTAAAAAATACAACGATAACCTAATTTTTTGTACAATATTGGCTGATTTGTCACGAACGGAACTGTTAATCTTTAAACAATGCAACGCGTTCAAATAAGATACGGTTAAACAGTTCCCTGTCGGCATCCAATGCGTAGTAACAGTTGTCTTCCATGTTGTGGAAAACACGGGTGTCTACGATGGTTGCCCCGTCCGCAAATCCTCCGGAAATATCTACGTCCACGCGCGTATACAGCACATGCTTCAGTACATCCGGATTCAACAGATACGCCACTGCCAGTGCATCATGCATCGGACAAAGATTCTTATCCCATAACGGCTGAAGACGGTTGTACGCATTTGTCCGGATTTCAATCAAATCGGCAATCATATCCCCCACGGACGTATGAAGGTCACGGTATTGCTGCGCTTCCGACAGATACGTGGAAGCCGCATGCGTCGCATCAAGAGGAACCATCATGATTTTCGCGCCGGACTGCAGCACGATTTCCGCAGCTTCCGGATCCATATAGATATTGAATTCCGACGCAAACGTCGTATTC
>CACYEP010000018.1 GCA_902773425.1 uncultured Erysipelotrichaceae bacterium
AAAGGCATGACTCCTGAACAATTCAGATCGTCATACCTTTCATCCCGGTCTTTTTTATGAGTGTCCCATTTTTGTGGGGCAGTTCAGTGAGGTTTCTTTTTTAGTCCGCGTCTTCATCCAAGGCTTCCAAATAGAAGCTTACCGGACGGAATCCGTCATTGCAGGAAATCATGGCGCTTTTCGGATTCTTCATCCATCCATCGTAGAAATTCTGTCCACCGTACGATAATGCCATCACAAACGGAGAAACCGTATCCCATGCGCTTTCACAAAATCCTTCCGGCCGTTTCCATCCGTTCGCAATAAAAGTCCTTCCGACCGTCATCATGCAGGCATGTTCGATCGGATTTTCATATTCTTCGGATAAATCCGGATAGCTTGCGATACGCTTTACAGTGATACGAACTTTTTTCATCATTCCTCTGATTTCGGCGGCATGGTATGCACATAAACTCTGGAAGGACGCGTCTGTCCGTCCGAAGTCGCTTCGCAGAAGTAGTCCCAGCCGCACTTTTCATAGAAGCCTGTCAGATCTGTCAGAAGGTACAAAGTCAAGATTCCCTGATCCCGCATATCTTCCGCGATGAAATCTAAAAGTTTTGCGGCAATCCCGCGGTTTCTCCGGTCTTCTTCGACATATACTGCCGCAACATTCGGAGTAAGGTCTTTCCGGTCGTGAAAATCATTGTCCACAATTCCGGCTCCGGCGACAATCCGGTCTTTCTCCATTAAAACATACCATTCCGGGATCGGATGATCTTTGGAAAGCGATTGGTTCATGCTTTCCAAATAGGTTTCATAAGGAATTCCCCATTTGGAATGAAACCAAGCCGCAGCCGTCTCGAATTTGTCCGGATGTTCATCCAGACGGATAAAATCGTAAATCATATGTTACCCCTCTTTCCCATATTTCTGTTTGCGGTTATGCCAAAAAACCGCGGTCATTTCTGTTTTCAAGTTCATCCAATAGCTCATGCAGCTGTTTTCTGACAGAATCCGCCTCGATTCTGGTCTTTGTGCGCATCGCGGTCTCAAACTCATTGATTTTATCGGCAATGCGGTTCTGGTCGGCGATCGAGCATTCTTCGTAAATTCTTTCCGCGCGGAACATCACCAGAATATTCTCCTCATCCTCTCTGGGATTTTGTTTCAGATATTGAATGCGTTCCAGTCTCTGTTCGGCTTCCTCTTCCGAAATACGGTTTTCTTCATCCTGGATAATCACTTTCTTTTTCTCTCCGGTCGAAAGAACTTTGACCTCTACTTCCAGCAAGGAATTGATGTCATAAGTATAAGTGATTTCCACGGATTCTTTTCCTTTGGGACCGACCGGAACTTCCACGGTCAACTCTCCCAATAGAAGATTGTTGGAAGCTACACGGCTCTCTCCCTGAAGGACTTTCACCGTCACATATTTCTGATTTTCATGCGCCGTACAAACCGTCTCCGTCTTGGAAACCGGAATTACGGTATTTCGTTCAATGATCGGCAGATAGTGACCCGGAACTTCAAACGCACCGTTATCTTTCACGACTTCCGTTCCTAAGGTAAACGGACAAACATCGGTCAGGATTACTTCATCGACCTGTTTATCACGCTCTTTCATCGCGCATTGGATAGCTGCGCCTACAGCAACCGAGGTATCGGGATCCAGATAGTATTCCGGATAGAACCCGGTAATCTTATGAAGATAATTCCGCACGGCCGGAAGCCTTGTTCCTCCGCCGACCAATATGATGCGGTCAAGATCCTTCAGAGTGATTTTCGCATCCCGGAGACTCTTCTCCATCGGCTTGCGGAGTTTCTCCAAAAGCGGTTCGAACAATTCTTCGCATTCCCCGGAATCAAATGTTTCTTCGTAAGAAATACCGCCGATATTGACCCGCATCACGGAAGAATCACTTCCGGACAATCCTCGTTTACAGGATTCCGCCGCTTTCCGGATATTGATATACGAGGTAAGATCCATGACCCTTCCCTCAAATCCCTTACGCTTGATAAATTCATCGCGCAACAGATCCGTAAAATCTTCTCCTCCGAGGAAATTGTCTCCGGCGATCGCGTATACTTCCATGATGTTTTTGTAGTATTCCAAAATCGTGACATCGAAGGTTCCCCCGCCCAGATCAAACACCATGCAGCGTTCGGATTTCCCGGATTCGCCGATTCCGTATGCCAGCGCAGATGCCGTAGGTTCATTGATGATCCGGCTGACTTTCAATCCTGCCAGTTCCCCGGCACGTTTGGTCGCTTTGCGCTGTTTATCATTGAAGTACGCAGGAACCGAGATAATCGCCTCTGTGACTTCTTCTTTCAGATACACTTCCGCATCTTCTTTTAATGAGCGAAGGACAAACCCGGACAATTCTTCCGATTGAAATTTTTGATCTCCCAACGTATACACCCGGTCCTGTCCCATAGTCCTCTTGAAGCGCGAAGCGCAGCGTTCCGGATGAAGCAGCCCGTATTCATGCGCAGTTTTTCCCACGAGGATTTGATTCTCTTCATTTACGGCAACAACCGACGGGGTAAGTTTTTCTCCCAAACGGTTCGGAATCAAAACCGGCTTCCCGTCCATATAGCAGGCACATAAGCTGTTGGTTGTTCCCAAATCAATTCCTACCAGCATTCCTTTACTTCACCTTCTTCTTATACATATTGACCCCAATGACGAATTCTTCCTCATCCGGCCAATCTTCCCTTCCGGCCAAAGCTGATTCGAGAGCTTTTGACATATTGCCGGAGATTTCATTCAGTTCCATTTCAATTATATCCAAATCCTTGCAGCGATGATACGGACAGTGGTCGCACAAATCATGGGTACGGCATTCTTCCGCAAGCTCAAAAGCTTCCCGTTTTCTTCCTGCAAGGATTAATGCGCGGACTTTTCTGGTCTTATACAGCAAATGATTCAGTCTCGCTTCGGACAGTTTCTTATTCACTTCCTCAAGGGTCAATTCGGCATACTCGGTCTGTTTGGCAGTATCCCCGTAATGATAATACGCAAGCGCCAGCAATCCCAGCACCAGGGAAACATCACCGTCTGTGCCTTCTTTTTCCAGCTTAAGCCATTCTTCCAAGGCGCGGATTTCTTTCGCGAACTTTTCGTCTGCTTTCGCGAACAGATGATCCAATACGAGGGAACGTTTTTTATCGAGCCCCGGCGAATAGTTCGCGCGCGCCGCCTTCGCCAAGAAGATTCGGTTCCGCAGGAATTCCAAAGTTACGGCAGCATCCTGATAATTCGCATCATGCGGCCATTTCGGATCCCGTTGGCGCATCAGTTTCTGGGCCTCATCATACATGCCGAACTGTACATAGATATCGAAAATCATCTTATGTCCATAAGGATAATCCGTTTTTTTCATGATTTCCCGCACAGTGGTTACGGCATCCTCCGGTCTGCCGAGTCTGCGCAGAATCTGAACTTTTCTGAGATAATAACGGACAAAATTGTCCTTGCTGCTCTGAATGATTTCAAGAACCTTTTCCGCGTTTTGCAGTGCCTTCTCCAGTTCCCCTCTTCGTTCATATAAGAAACTTAAGCGGTAATAACTGTCCAGCATATCCGGTTCATTTTTCTGTAAGATCAGGAAATGTTCTTCGGCATCTTCCAAATCTCCGAGATACATGGAGCACATTCCGATATAGAAATGCGCGCTGTAATGACCGTTTCTTTCCAAAGCCTTCAGATAGTAACGGCGGGCATCTTCGGCATGATGATCCAGGTCCTGATAATAGTTGTAGCCGATTTGTTCATCTACGCTGACCGGATGATTCGGGTCCTTTTCCAGCTGCAGATAGATTTTCAAAGCCTCTTCATTTTGTTCCGCTCTGGTTAACAGCCAAGCCTTGTAATCCAGCAAGCCCTTATGATCCGGATTGCACGCAAGGCCCTTATCCGCGATCTCAAGCATTTTATCACGGTCTTCTTTCTTGTTGGCATTGCTTTGATCTCCGACAATGCACAGCATGCGGTAAAACATTTCATCCGAGAAATCGACCTTATCCGCCTTATCTTTGAGTGCCTCTTCCGCTTTCTGATAATACTTCAAGGCCTCTGCAGAATCTTTTTCCTCTGTTTCCTTCAGTAATCCCTTTACGAACAATACCGACGGTTCCTCCGACAGATTATTGGAATCAATGAACTCAATGATTTCCTTTGCCGCGTCATACCCTCCGTTGCGGATCAGAATCCTGACTTTCAGAATATATACGCCGAGATCCGTCTTGCTGTAATCCAAACTCCGGTTGACGGCTTCAAACGCGTCCGCATCCATATGAAGTTTATAATACGCATAGGCTAAAAGGAAATATCCGTGATAAGAATCCGGACGTTCCGCGGTGACTTTCTTCGCGTATTCCGCCGCCTTTTCGTAGTCTTTTTTCCCGAAGGAAATCTGGGTCAGCTGGGTCAAAAGATCCGACTTATCCTTTGCAAGACCTAAAGCTTTCTCGTATACTTCCGCGGATTTGTCGTAATCCTTCATCATGTAATAGACATAGCCGAGCCTTCCGTACATTTCCCCGAGTCTGGCCTTGCGCTTTCTAGTTTCCTCATCCGAATCTTCGGGAAGATTCTTAATTACTTCTATCAGCGTATGAAGATAATCCAGCGCATCGTTATACCACTCAAAAGACATGGAAATGCTGGCCATCAGATTGTTGTAATTGAACGGTTCGGCTTTCTCACCGTTTATAGATAATGCCAAATCTCTGGCTTCTTCATCACGGTCCGATTCAAGATAAGCCCACGCAAGGTCCGCTTTCGCATCTTCGTCTTCCGGATGTTCCGCGACATATATCTTCTTTTCTTCGATAACATCTTTCGCCCATTCATTGCGGATACGGTCCAATTCATAAAGACGCTGGGAATCTCCTCCCGCCGCTCTCATTAATTCATTTAATTTGGTGATGCCTTCTTCTTTTCTGCCGGTATCCGCCAAAACATTCGCATAGATATAGGTAACCTGGGCGTATTGCGGGTTGATTACCGCAAGTTTTTTACAAAGATCTTCCGCTTCATCATATTTTTTGAAGCGGTACAATTCGGAAAGATAGGATACTCCGATCTGCATATCTTCCGGATATTCTTCATACAGTTTTCTGAAATCTTCAAAGGATCCCGGAACATTCTGCCGGACTTTCCACGCAAGCTCCAGAGCCTTTCCATAGGGATGCTGCTCGGTCAAGGAATGAAGTTTTTCAAATATCTCGGCAGCTTCCTCATCTGCCGTATTGCGTGCTTTCACAAACAGGTTCACATACTCTTCGCATGCTTTCCCGTCTTTTCCCGGATCAAACATGGAAACCGGCAGAAGATCTTCATAACGGATTCCCGCGACAACCACACGGTCAATAAATTCCCGCGGATAAGTCTCATACAATTCTTCCCTGCGGTTCAGCCAGTCAAACTGTTCATTCAGTACAAGCCATACTTTATGCGTGATAAAGTACCGGTCCATGAAATACCGCAGGAGGGATTCCTCCGCAATCATTCCGGTATCGACACCCGTGCAGAAATCTCCCTTCAATAACTCTTTCCAGCATTCCGGATCATTACGCTTCTCAAAGTCTTCATACAACGTGTTTAATTGCTGTTCAAAGAGCCGGGAACCGGTTTCTTTGGAATCATCATCCGCTTGCTCCGCATACTTCAGTGCTTCTTCATACGCATTGCGAAGTTTCTTAAATTCTTCCGGCTTATCTTCCGGATTGGTGTCGGACAATTTTGCACGGTAAGCCGCGGTGATTTCTTTTTTGTCTTTTGTCGGTTCGATTCCGAGGATCATCCAAATTTCATTCATACTGTTACCTGTCTCTATTCTTTATCCTTCAGTTTTTCAAAACGGTACTGTTGACGCACCGCCGGGTATTTCTTATGATCCGTTTCTTCCATAAACATTTTCATCGGCCGTACAAACATCCCGAAATCTCCATACAGTGCCTGATATACCACCATATCTTCCATTGTTTCGGAATGCTTCGCAAATCCAACGATTTTATACAGATAACGGTTTGTCTTTTTCTCTTCTTCCGGCAATAATTCCCGTTTAAAATGCTGAACTACATCTCCCGGATTCAATCTCATACCTCATTGCCTCCTTTATTTGCCCATTGATAGGCAATACGCGGTGAATGATCACGCACATAAATGATCCCGCATTCCGAAAAGCCGTTCCGTATAAGCGCACTGCGCATCGGAAGATTTTTTTCATGCGTATCGATACGGATGTTGGAATAATTCGCCGCAAGGAATTTTTGAATCATACGGACAACACCTTTTGAATTCCAGTCTTTAGCGACCCGGTGTACCGTGACATAAGGTTCATCATTCAGCCATTGCCCCTGTTCAATAATCCGGTAGGCCGGCTCGATTCCTTCAAAAAGCGCAAATACGGCGCAGATTTCCTTTTCATTCTCCAGAACATAACAATTCCCTCCGGAAATATCCTGACGGATCAACTCCCCGGACGGATACTCATGTCCCCATTGCCCCGGATTTCCGGATTCAATCATAAAATCCTGCGCATTCCGGTATATACGCATAATCGGCGCAAGATCTTCCGTCCGGGCTTTTCGTATGTTCATAGTTTCCTCCATATGAATTATACGTGACTCAAAGAAAATTGTCTTTATAACGACAGGAAAAGCGCAATAATGCGCTTCCTTTACAGCTGTATATCAGATGTTCTATATGTATTTTCCGGTAAGGCTTTCCTGGGTGTTTTTTATCATTGACGGCGTTCCCTGCGCCACGATCCTTCCGCCTTCTTTTCCTCCCAAAGGTCCCATATCCACAATATAATCCGCATTCCGTATGACATCCAAATCATGTTCGATGACGATTACGGTTGCCCCGAGGTCAATCAAATGTCGGAACACATCCAAAAGAACTTTTACATCCAGCGGATGAAGACCGATGGTCGGTTCGTCGAACACAAACACAGTATCCGACTGACCTTTTCCCATTTCACTCGCCAGTTTCAATCTTTGAGCTTCTCCTCCGGAAAGACTCGGTGTCTGTTCTCCCAAGGTTAAATACCCAAGCCCCAAATCATGTAGGACCTGAAGTCTTCCCGTAACCGCGGGAAGATCTGCGCAAAGCGGCAAAGCCTCATCAACGCTTTGTTCCATCAAGGAAGGCAAAGAATAACTATCCCCGGTCTTTGAGGTACGTAAAACCTTATATGCATCTTTGGAATAGCGGGAGCCCCTGCATACAGGACATGTAATATCCACATCCGGCAAAAACTGTACATCCAGGCTCACAGACCCCGTTCCGTCACATTCCGGACAACGCAGTTTGCCGGTATTATAGGAAAAATCACCGGCTTTAAAACGGAACTTCTTTGCATCCTTGGTGCGCGCAAACTCTTTGCGCAGCTCATCGTGTACGTTCGCGTAGGTTGCGACGGTTGAGCGGACATTGATTCCGATCGGCGTAGCGTCAATCAATTTGATATGACGGATTCCTTCGCATTCCACGGATTTTACATGTGCCGGAAGTTTCCGCCCGTTCACATGCGCATCAATTCCCGGAACAAGACTCTCCAGCACCATGGTGGTTTTCCCGGATCCGGAAACACCTGTCACAACCGACAGTTTTCCTTTCGGAAAAGATACGGAAAGAGGCTTGACGGTATGGATTTCGCCCGTTTCCATATGAATCGTGCCTTCTTTGAACAATTCATCCAAGGAAGGTTCCTTCTTTTGAATCATATTGCCGGCATACCGCAGATACGGTCCGATTATGGAGACCGGATTCACGGACAATTCCTCCGGCGTTCCTTCCGCAATGACGGTCCCGCCTTCCTTGCCGGCCTTCGGTCCCAGTTCAATCAGCCAATCCGCAAAGGATAAAACCTGCGTATCATGATCTACCAACACTACCGAATTCCCATCCGTTGCCAAATCTTCCATAACGCCTTTCAAGCCTTCAAGATTGGACGGGTGAAGGCCGATGGAAGGTTCATCCAGCACATACAATACACCGGTCGTACGGTTTCGTACTGCCCTTGCCAGCTGCGTACGCTGGCGTTCACCGGTCGATAACGTGGAAGAAGCTCTGTCCAAAGAAAGATAAGACAATCCCAAGTCCACCAGCCGTTTGGCCGTATGAAGGAAAGCTTCGCAGATACTGTTCGCCATCGGACGCATCTCTTCGGGAAGCGAAGCCGGTACACCTTTTACCCACTCAATCAGTTCGGATAAAGGCATTTCACATACCTGATCCAGCGATTTTCCGCGAAGCGTCAAAGATCTGGCCCTCTCAGAAAGACGGGTTCCGTGACAGCAAGGGCATGCTTCCTGTTTCAGGAATTTCTCAACCCGCTTCATTCCCTTTTCGTCTTTTACTTTGGATAATGCGTTTTCTACGGTGTAAATAGCGTTATAGTATGTAAAATCCATCTCTGCCATCGTATTCGTTTTCTCATTGGTATAAAGAAAATGAACTTTATCCGCCGGCCCGTGGAAGACAATATCTTTTTCTTTATCTGTCAGATCGCGGAACGGAACATCCGTCCGGACACCGAGCTGTCTAGCGATATCCTTCATCAAGGACCACATCAAGGACTGCCAAGGCGCAACTGCCCCTTCATCAACCGTTAAAGAATCATCCGGAACCAATGTGTCAAGATCCACCGCGCGCACTAGGCCGGTCCCGTCACAATTCGGGCATGCCCCGGAACTGTTAAATGCCAGTTCTTCCGCACCGATCGGCTCCACAATTTCACCGCACACCGGACACCGCAATTCCTTCTCGGAGGCAATATTCATGGTCGGTCCTACCGTATGACCGTTCGGACATTTGTAATGGGATAACCTCGAAAACATCAGTCGAAGGCTGTTTAACAGTTCCGTAGATGTACCGAAGGTACTGCGGATACCCGGGACACCAGGTCTTTGATGCAGCGCCAAAGAAGCCGGTACATAACGGACTTCATCAACATCCGCTTTAGCCGCCTGGGTCATACGTCTGCGGGTATAAGTAGATAAGGATTCCAAATACCTTCTGGATCCTTCCGCGTATAAAACTCCCAAAGCCAAGGAAGATTTTCCCGACCCTGACACGCCAGCAATCCCTACAATCTTATGAAGCGGAATATCTACATCCACATTTTTTAAATTATGTACTTTTGCACCGCGGACCTCGATGTTTTCCGGAATGCTGTAAAATTTCTTATTCATATTTTTCCCCTGCCTGCTAAAACAAAATCTAATCACGATTATACGAAATTTCGCATGTTTTGTCTCACATAAAAAGATACGGAACCGTTATCTTCCGTATCTATTTCGGCTGTTGGTTTTATTCGGATTTCTTCTTTCGAAGGATCAGGACCAGAATCAGCGCAGCTGCGGCAACCGCTCCGATGACAATCCAGATCATCATTCCGTCCGTTACACCGGTCGGAGGCAGATATGTGTTATACAACGTAAACCCGTTGACAGTCACCGAATACCCCTCAACCGGATCTTCCGTGATTATGTATTCGATCTTCTTTCCGTCCTTGTATACATCCAGATCCGTAAACGTATAGGTCCAGTTATTTTCCTTCGTGATCTTGACCGTCTCGATTTCTTCACCGTCAGCGAACAAATGTACCGTGATCGAATCCGGACGTTTCAGATCCTTGTTGTCATTGTCTTTCCAAATCTTCGTGACCAGAATCTCCGTCTTTTCCGGCTCATGCGTATTCGTGATCTTATAACCGTCGACTACCGTCTTATAGCCTTCCACCGGATCTTCCGTCACGGTATACACGATTTCATCCCCGGATTCATTCCGTTTCGCCAGTTTTTCAAATGTATATGCCCAATCGTTCTGTGCGGTTAACTCAGCCTGATCCGCTTCTTTGCCGTCCGCAAAAAGATGTACGGTAATCGATTCGGGACGCAGACCGTCATAATCGTCTTCATCTTCCCAAGTCTTGGTCACCGGAATGTTGACATATTCGTTTTCCGTTCTGTAGTAATGTTCGATGACCTTCTTATCATCATCGACATCGAGTTCAAACTTGACATCCATCTTGATGTTGACACTGCGGGATCCGCTCGCGACACCCACCATCGGCTGGGATTCTTCTCCGTCTTTGAGTTCGGAACTGAAGAAATACACATCGTTCGTAAGGTTCTGCGTACCGCTCAGCTGGAACGACAACGCTTCTTCGCCTTCTTCCAAATCAATGCCGGATAACGTAT
>CACYEP010000019.1 GCA_902773425.1 uncultured Erysipelotrichaceae bacterium
ACAGCACATCCTCTTTAGTAAGAGGAACAAACGCTTTCGCCAGCAGCGATGCAGCATGTTCCGCCATGATTTCAAACTTGTCATCGCCGATTCCGACATCTTTCAATGTACGCGGCAATCCCATTGAGTCATAGAAGAAACCGGCGGTTTTCGCGATTGCTTCACACGCGGCTTCCATATCGTTTTCATTTCGGATTTCCAAGACGTTTCTTCCGTATCCCGCAAAGATCCAGGCATTATGTCCGGTTAATATATGTTTCATCCAGCGCGGGGTGATGATCGCAAGTCCTTTCCCGGTACAGTTACCGTATCGCGCAGCAATTAATCCGTAAGATATTCCTTTTTAAACCGGTGTATGACGACGGCGGCAACGATGGAGGATAATACCGCCACAGAGACATTACTGACCATCATGACGATCCCGACGCTTGCCTGTCCAAAATTTGTATAATTCTGTAAGAACCAGAATACAGGAATCCGGAAAACAAACACTCTGGCCAGATTAATCCCCAACGTCGTTTTTGTTTTTCCGAGTCCGTACAATAACGCCAATACCGAGGAATTGATTCCCAACGGAACGGCGCCTAAAGCCTCAAACCGGTAAACCAGTTTGATCATATCATGAAATTCGTCACTCCCCGAATCAAACAATCCTGCCAAAAAATCCAATTGCCATAATTCGACGGAAGAAATCACTGCGCCAAGGATGATGTTCACCATAAGGACCGCAAAGAATGCCTCCAGAACTCTCTTATACTTTTTGGCGCCCATGTTCTGGGAAATGACTGCCGCCGCTCCTTCTTGATAGCCGTTTTGCGGATTTGTCGTAATTCCGCCGAGGTTATTGGAAACACCCATCGCCCCGACCATATTGTCCCCATACAGAGTACACATGGAATTGACGATCGTTTTTCCGAACGCGAACAGCGCTTTTTCAGCAATGACCGGCCAGGAACGCTCAATCATCGGAGAAGTAACTTCCTTATTCATTGTGACTGCTTTCAGCGAGAAACTGAATGCACCGTCTCCGATAAAACTGTTCTTGATCGCAAAGCTAAACAGGAACACCTGTGAGACCAAACTAGCCAATCCGATCATGACAAGATCCCCGTTCAGCACGTACACAAATAACGCGGTTAAGGACAGTTTCACCGTAATTACTCCGAGATTTAACCGGAAGATTCTTCCCGCGTTTCCTCTGGCCCTTTCCACTGCGATATACACGTTATTGAGAAATGTCACAACCATGGTAAACAATTGCACGATGAAATACTTCGAACCGACCTCGATCAATGTTTCCGGGGTTCCCGCCAGTTTCAGAAATTGGTTTGTAAACGGCAAGATGAGAAGCAGCATTCCCACGCCGACCGTAAAGCTGATTGCGTAAAGACTTGATACGCGCTTTCGCACCATTTCAAGGTTTCCCTCACCGAACGCACGGGAAATCTGTATTCCTGCCCCGATGGCCAATCCGCCTCCCACTGCCGACAGTAAATGATTCAGCTGCGATAAATACGCAACCGCGGACACGGACTCCTTACTGATATGCGCTGCCATCATCGTATCAAGGATCGTGAAGACCTGCGTTAATCCCTGGTACAGCGCCAACGGTGTTCCGATCATCAAAATGACCTTCCACATCGTACCGTTTAAGCTCCTCTCCAGGAACTTTTCATCTTTTTTCGTCAATACAGCCTTCATATCCATCTCCGCGGAATTTTTTGTTCCGTTAGCGTACAATACCCCAAAACGGTAATACTTTCCATTGTTTTGATTGCTTTTTTGAAGGTAACCGTTTACATAAACAAACCCGTCACTGTTTTTACCTCCGGCTCAACATTTTACAAACAGCCTTTGAGCAATTATGGTGCGGAAATAATCAGTTGAGCACGCTTGATGTTTCCAAGAACCCGGGACTGGGAGATTTGTTCTGCAGCAACAATCATTTATCACACAATCAAAAACGCACCTTGTCATTTGACAGGGTGCGTTTATTTTAGAATCTCCGCCATGGCTTTTTGGAATTCTTCTTCCTCAGCCCGGACCGATTTCCGTTTTTCCCTGACCGCTTCCGGATCCAGGACTTCATATGACAGGAAGGATAGATGCTTTTTCGCTTCTTCGCTTTTTATTACTGCCTGGGTATACAGCGGACCCGCGGACAGAATAGCCAAAAGTTCTTCGTTGGACAGCCAATTTCCCGATGTGATCCCGAGGGTATCATAAATTGTATCATTCGCAACCGGCCCTATGATCACATCGTACTCTTCGTACAAATCCCGCGCATAACGGCGGTTTTCCAGAATAAAACCGAACCAGGTTTCATCGCGTTTCAGAGTCTTGATGCGAAGATTTGTTTCATCCAGCTCATAGGTGTTGATGATACATTCCCTGCCGGTCCGGGGCATTGCCCACTTTCTTGAAAATTCTTCATCCGGGGATAAGTAAAACCCTTGTCCGAAATCCGCGTTCTTCCGTCCGTGCTTTAAGTCAGGGATCTTTATAACATCATATCCGGAATGATACAGTTTCATATTTCAGCGTCCTTTTCATATTTCTATGGAAAATGTATCACATTTACCCGCCGGTGCGGAGATTCAGCGAAAAAAAGGATTCCCGTTCAGGAAACCTTCCTCCTCCTGCGTGTTAACACATTAACGGAGCGCCTTCAGATTTCTCCGCGAATATATCAGGGAAATAATGGCGGCAGAAAACGCAAGGCCTGCCGCAAAACTTGCAAGTTTCTCCGTAAATCCGATTTCGTCCAACCCGGCAATTTTTAAGCCCAGGAACACGATCCAAGCGCATACTCCCACCCATGCGAAGAAATAATGTTTTTTCAGATGTTTCGCCTTCTCAGCGTTCGTGTATTCCGCAATCTTCTCCAGCGGAAGTTCGAGAGATTCTTTTCCCCGGATTTTCCGTTCTCCGTTCAGCAGTTCTTCGATGGTAACGTCATAGAATTTAGAAAGTTCAACCATCAAATCAAAATCCGGCATGGTATGACCCGTCTCC
>CACYEP010000020.1 GCA_902773425.1 uncultured Erysipelotrichaceae bacterium
TAATGCCGGGTGGAGGATCGATTACTTTGTGGTGTCGGACTCTTTAAAGGAAAAAGTCCTGGACGCGAAGATTCATACGGGCGTCTACGGGTCGGATCATTGCCCGGTGGAATTGGATATCGACTTATAAAAATGAAGGAATCAGGATTCCTTCATTGCGTTAATTTCTTCTTCAAACAGTTTCCATACCGCGGTCGGTTTCGGGTATTCCGTAATCACCAGCGGTTCTTTTTTTACCGGATGGATCAAGGCCAGGGAGTACGACCATAAGGCCAGCTGGGCATGCGGCTTTGGATCCGGATTATACCTCTGGTCCCCGTATAACGGATATCCGCGGGAAGAGAACTGAACACGGATCTGGTGCGGTCTTCCGGTAATCAGGCGGATTTTAACCAGAGTGAGATTTTCTTTGCGTGAGAGCGCACGGTATTCCAATTGAGCGTGTTTGGCATCCGGTGTGCCTTTTTTTACGGCTTTAACGGTATTGGTGTGCCGGTCCTTCAGAAGCTCATCTTCCAATACACCTTCATCCTCCGGAAGAATTCCGTCTATGACTGCCAGATATTCTTTGCGCACGGTATCGTGTTTGGAAAATGCTTCGGTTAGGCGGGAAGCTGCCTTGGATGTTTTCGCCAGGATCATCACTCCGCCGCAGGGCCTGTCCAATCTGGAAACCAATCCGACATACGCATCTCCGGGCTTGTTGTATTTTTCAACAAGGTAGTCCTTTACCATACGCAAAACATCCGGATCTTTGGAGGAGTCCGATTGAGAAGGCATATTGTAAGGTTTCTCAATCACGATCAGGTGATTGTCTTCGTATAAAACGGTCATTTCGCAAATCTTCCCGTAATGCCGCAGGGAAGTACCAGATCATCGTGGGAAATCGGCAGCTGGAGCGGTCCGACTTCTGTCCTATAACCCGGATATCTTTTTCCCAAAGTTAGTTTCATAAGATTCTTCAAAGAACCGGAGGTATAGCCGGTAGTATACGAATTGACCAAGAAGAACAAAGGATCATCCGATAAAATCTCCATACAGGAGTCAATCAGGTCGGGAAGCTGTTCCTCCAGTTTCCACATTTCACCGTTCGGACCGCGTCCGTAGGAAGGCGGGTCCATGATGATCGCGTCATATTTGCGTCCTCTTCTGGCTTCGCGGGCCACAAATTTATTGACATCATCCACGATGAAACGGATTTTGCGGTCCTGAAGATGATTCAGTTCCGCGTTCTCTTTGGCCCATTGGACCATGCCTTTGGCGGCATCCACATGTACGACTTCCTTGGCGCCGGCCAGCGATGCGGCAACGGTCGCTGCCCCTGTGTATGCGAAAAGATTTAATACCGTAATATCATCTCTTCCGGATTCTCTGATTTTTCCCATGACCCAGTCCCAGTTGGCTGCCTGTTCGGGAAAGATTCCGGTATGCTTGAATCCGGTAGGGGAAACTTTTAATTGGATTTCTCCGTAATGAATTGTCCAGAATTCCGGTAGTTTTTTCTTATATTCCCATGTTCCGCCGCCTTTATTGGAACGGTGATATACAGCGTCTGCACGGTTCCATTCCTTGACGGATTCATCCTTCGGCCATAAACACTGCGGATCGGGACGGCGTAAAATTACGTTATCCCAACGTTCAAGTTTTTCCTTCTCCCCGGCATCGAGGATTTCGTATTCTTTCCAGCGGGTATTTAAAAATTCCATAAGATCACCTTTTTCAAAACAATTATATCATAGCCCATTATCGGTGCATGTATGAATGAAGATTTGATATAATAGTAGACATGGAAACGATGAATATAAATTTAAACGAACAGCAATCCCGCGCCGTAACGACAACCAGCCGCTATGTGCGCGTAATCGCGGGCGCCGGAAGCGGAAAGACCCGTGTTTTAACGATGCGCGTAGGGTATCTGATTGAAACCCTGGGCGTTGAACCGAAACGGATCGTTGCGATTACTTTTACCAATAAAGCGGCGAATGAAATGAAAAAAAGAATCCAGGACCAGCTCGGAGTCAAGGGACTCGGTCCGCAGATTTCTACGATTCACTCCTTATGCGTGCGCATCTTGCGGGAAGATATCCGGAATCTCGGGTATCCCGCAAACTTTACCGTACTCGATCAGGATGACCAGAAATCAATTCTGAGGGAAGCTTACAAAGTACGCAATCTGGATGTCAAAACGATCAGTTTTTCGCAGATGCTGGATTATATTGCCGACTGCAAGGCCATGCACATTGATTATGAACGCGCCAAAGAACTTTCCAACGGATTCTCGAGAAATCTGGAGAAAGCGGAAGTCTACGGGTATTATCTGAAGCGCCAGGACGAAATGTTCGCGCTGGATTTCGATGATTTATTGTTATGGACGGTAAAACTGCTGAAAACTTTCCCGCAGGTTCTGGAGAAGTGGCAATACCGGTTCCAGTATATCGTGGTGGATGAGTTCCAGGATATCGATGCCGTGCAGTATGAATTGATCAAACTTCTCGCAGGGTCCAAAAATGATGTCTATGTCGTAGGAGATCCGGACCAGACGATTTATACCTGGAGAGGCGCCAATGTGGAAATCATCATGAATTTCGAGAAGGATTTCAAGCCATGCGAAACAATATTGTTAACGCAGAATTACCGCAGTTCACCGATGATTTTGAACGCCGCAAACTCCTTGAATCAATATAACCGGATGCGGGTGGAAAAAGAGCTTTTCACCAATCGCACAAAGGGAAAGAAGGTTGTCCATTACGCGGCCCATTCCGAAGATGATGAGGCCGTGTATATTGCCCGTAAGATCCTGGAGATTCATAAGAAGACCGGCACATATAACGATATTGCCGTATTATACCGCGCAAACTATCTTTCCCGTTCCTTGGAAAAAGGACTTCGCGACTTCCATATTCCGTATGTGATTTACGGCGGGATCCGGTTCTACGACCGCGCGGAAGTCAAGGATATGCTGTCGTATTTAAGGATGCTGGTGACGGCGGATGATTTGGCGTTTAAGCGGGTCATGAA
>CACYEP010000021.1 GCA_902773425.1 uncultured Erysipelotrichaceae bacterium
ACCCAATGCACTCTTGCGTCTTTCAGATTCCATCTCATGCCTACCATGCATAAAAACAGGAACAGGCAGATTGCCGCGGCATATAAAACCTTGCACACCGTAATCCCTTTGGACAACGCATGCGAAATCAGCGACACATAAATCATCATGTAGCCGAATGCACCGATCAAAACCGCGGCGGAATTCGGCTTTTTTGTTTTGAGGAGAACTAAGAGAAGCACGCAGATAACTGCCGCAATCAGGATCAAAAAGCGCGGCACGGACATCTTCATCACTGTCTTGATCAGCACCAGTCCTGACACAAGAATTCCTGTATTCACGTAAAACACCAGGTTGACCGGCATCTTGAACTTCATTTTTCCGAGTCCCACCATCAGTTTCACCGTAGGAATCGTAAACCCGAACAGCAAGGATACCAAGGCTCCTAACGCATATACGGCAACCCCCGGCGTGCTTAACCCAAGCGCTTTTTTCGCATGGAGCAGAATCATCAGAGATGTGACCGCATAGAAAACCGGATTGATATAGTCAAAAAGACCTAACGCAACCGAAAACTTCGCAGTTTTTTTACCTTCACTCATATTCATTTACCCTCTGCCGCACAAATATTATAAACCCTTCGGAAAAGAATTATAATAAAGACAGACAGAAGGTACATCACATGAAAACACAATGGTATAAGAACGCAGTAGTCTACCAGATTTACCCGTTCAGTTTTATGGACGCAGACAATGACGGCTGGGGAGATATTGAAGGAATTCTTTCCAAGCTGGATTACATCAAGGATTTGGGCGTAACCGCGATCTGGTTCTCACCGCTCTACAAATCTCCGGACTATGATTATGGGTATGACATCAGCGATTACCGCGCAATTGACGAAAAGTTCGGCACAATGGAAGATTTTGACCGCTTATTGGAGGAATGCCATAAACGCGGTCTGAAAGTCATCATGGACATGGTGATCAATCACACCTCCACGGAACACGAATGGTTTAAAAAAGCCATGGAATCCAAGGACTCTCCCTACCGGGATTACTACATCATCCGCAAAGGAAAAATGAAGAACGGAAAACTTCTTCCGCCGACCAATTGGGCATCCTCCTTTACCGGAAGCGCTTGGGAACGGATTGCGGACTCGGATGAGTTTTATCTCCATCTTTTCTGTAAGGAACAGGCGGATCTGAATTGGGAAAATCCGGCAGTGCGCAAAGAAATCATTGATATCCTGAACTTTTGGCTGGACAAAGGAGTCGACGGGTTCCGTTTTGACGTATTCAACATGTTCTCGAAGGTCTATCCGTTTCAGGATGATAAGGGTAATTCCTTCCAGAAAGGTTCCAAGTATTTTGTCGACGGACCGCGCATGCACGAATTCTTAAAGGAGCTCAATGAGAAATCCCTGTCCCTGTATGACAGTTATACGGTCGGAGAATCCTATAATCCTTCCAAGGAAGCTGCGCATGAATATGTCAAAGAAGAAAACAAGGAACTTGATACGATCTTCAATTTTGCGCATCTGGCATCAGACAATATCGGCGGCGCCAAGTTCTTCAAAAAGCCATTTGATCTGAAACAATTCAAGGAAGGCCTGTTCGAGCCGCAGAAGGATACCTATGCGGACGGATGGAATACGCTGGTTTTGGAAAACCATGATAATCCCCGCGCCGTCAGCCGTTTTGGGATTGATACGGAACATTACCGTTATGAAGCGGCAACAATGCTGGCAGTGATTACCTACATGGGCTTTGGAACTCCGTTTATCTATATGGGACAGGAAGCCGGATTGACAAACACGGATTTCCGCAGCATCGATGATCTGAAGGATCCCGTCAGTCACTTCATTTATGACTTACTGACCGGATATCATGTGCCGAAAAAGCTGGCATTTCATTTCGTAAAATACGGTGCCAGAGACCATTCCCGTGTCCCGATGGCCTGGGACGGATCCGCAAACGGAGGTTTCAACAAGGGACATGAACCATGGCAATGCGTCAATCCTCTGTACAAAGAGATCAATGTGAAAAACGATCTGGAAAGCGGAAAATCCGTATACCGCTTCTATCAGAAACTCTTAAAAATCAAAAAAGAAAATCAAACAGCGATTTATGGAGAAACCAAGGAATACGATCACAACCATAAACAGGTCGTGGCGTACAGCCGCGAATATGAAGGTAAGCGGCTGTTTGTCGCGGGAAATTTCTCCGCACACGATGTATCCTACAAATTGCCGGATTGGGTGTCCGGCGCGAAAGTCCTGCTGGATAACTACGGAAATCCGGTACGAAACGGAAATTCTCTTCATCTGAAACCTTATGAAGCCGTAATTTTCGAAGAAAAATAAGCCCCTGCATTTACTTCAAGCTTGTGATAAATCGAGCCTTTATATCAAATTAATGATATAATCCGATTGAAATCAACCATTTATAAAGGAGATGTATCATGGCATTACATGTAATGGATGAAGCGAACCGCTGTCTGCAATGTAAGAATCCCCGCTGCCGCACAGGCTGTCCGATCAACACCAACATTCCGGAAGCAATCCGCCTTTTGAAGGAAAACAAGCTGAACGAAGCCGGAAAGATGTTGTTTTTCAATAATCCTCTGACTACTGTTTGTTCCCTTGTCTGCAACCATGAAAAACAATGCGAAGGACATTGTGTTCTGGGAATTAAAGGCACACCCGTGCACTTCTCCACGATTGAGAATTATATTTCCACGACCTATGCCAACCAGATGACCGAAGGCCCCAAGCCTTCCAACGGCATGAAAGTCGCCATCGTCGGAAGCGGCCCGGCCGGATTAACC
>CACYEP010000022.1 GCA_902773425.1 uncultured Erysipelotrichaceae bacterium
AGGCTCTGCATTAATTGTTCGTTATATGGGACTCTGGCTCGAATTCCTTCACGGCTGTCCGTAAGCAAGAAAGGCGCATGAATTATGAAATTGAGCCCCGTCACTTCTTTTGTCGGAAAAAAACAGAAAGCAGGGTGACGAACAGGGCAAAGCTGTTTTTCCTTATCCATGAAGAATCCTATAGAGTACCTGCGATTGTTTTCATCAGTCCTCGAAAATAACCATAGGTTTTCCTCATTGAGATTATATCCATTATTTTGAGTAAGACAGATACGTTCTGCAACAGTATCATCGAACCTGCGCGTCTCTTTGATTGTCTTGCCATAAAAGCCCATCACGTCCTTGAACTCAAACTCTATTTCCTTTATGTAAGACAAGAACAATAACGGGAACGTAAGATTTTTCAGCTTATCTGAAATATCATAATAGGCTTCACGTTCATCTCGATCCGGATGATCAAACGGAAATACAAACAGTGTTTCCTCATACCGGCGCCCGGGAAAATCGTTTTCAAGTAAAGTTGGAACAATAAATCTATCTATTCTGAATCGAAACTCCGGGTCATAGATATGCGGGGTAGAAGTATATTGGAACACAGCTTTGAAGCCCACACCAAATTTTCCAATGGATGCTTGCGTCTTATTTGAGTTGGCAATAGATGTTATGGCATTGATATCACCCAACCGTCCTTCCTCAGAATCACGGTCCTCGTAAGCAGGATTTGACACAGAGAAATGTCTGATTCCATTGTGTGCAAAAATAAGACGATTTGGCTCAAGAATAAATCTGGCATATGTAGCATTGGCATCATCTGCATTCTGAAGAAGCTCATAGATAAAATGTGCCTGATCTGAATACTTCTCAACAACACTGTTTTTTATTCCTCGCATAGACGGCTTTTCGAGTGTGTCTGCACTTTCTGCTCTATCTAGCGATAGTGCATGGAAATACTGTTCCTCCTGCTTATTCATATATTTTCCCCTCATATTATCGTTTTGAAGTCAGTTATAATTATGTATGCTGCGCTATAAGTGCTGATGCATCTGTTGAAAGATTGTTGCTTTCATAAGTAACTAAGAGCTTTCCCGGAAAATGCTTATTATACCAGGCCTCTTTCTTCTCCCAGTGAGCCATGTACTTGGGATCATTTGTCCTTCCGACATGTTCCCAATAATAATCTTCACCTCTGAATTTGACCGTGAAATCCGGGAGATACATCGTCCCGTCCGGCGCAAATAGTGGTTCTTCGTATTTAAATGGTATCTCACGCTCGCAGAGCATATTTGTGATTATTGCTTCCGATTTTGATCTGACGAAATATTGTGACAATGTAGATATCTTCTTTCCGGATTCATACCAGTTCGTACCTGCATAAAGCAGCACATCAGGCAATGACTCGAACTTGAAAATCGAAGAGTTGATCTTCTGTACAGCAGATTTATCTGTTCTGCTTAATGTGGTTATAGTACTGATATCCTGCTGCAGGAAGATTGTTACCTTCTTCTGTGCACGGGTGATCGCTGTATAAAGCAGTTCCATCGAAAGAAGATGACTTTCTCTGTGAGGAATGACAATGTACACATAATCAAACTCTGATCCCTGTGATTTATGAACACTAATGGCGTAGGCCAGTTCCAGGTTATCAAGGACTTTCTGATCAGGGATATGCTTTCCATCGATATCCCATCCCAAATCACTACCGTAGTTATAGCGAAGACCCTTCCGTGTTTTTCCGGAAAAATTAACCTGCATTCTGTCTATCGTACTTTGCCATGTATATTTAGGCTTTTTTCCGTCTTTAGAATATCGATCCAGACCATGAATACCGGTCAAGCCAATCTCACCATTAAAGATTTCCGCCTTCACATTCTTCTTGGAGGCATCTTGGTACGCATACGCCGGATCAGACTGAGGCCGGTTTCTAAACTGAATGACTTTGTCAAAATATCCTATACCATCCAGCTGCTTTTCACTCCACCTTGCATTAAATGTCTTCTGCAAAAGCAAATTAAGAGCTCCCGTTCCATAAAACTCTCCACGATAAGGCGAAATCACCTGAATAATCTCAGGATTACTCTTATATTGCACTTCTTTATCCCGAATCATCTCCTGCCACAATTTATCTATTCCAGCAGAAGGATTCATGCCGGTATACTCCTGCATATCCCGGATCATTACATTTGTAAGAAGGCTTTCAAGCTCTTCCTGCTCGTTCCAAAAATACACACCAAGATCTTTTTCTACATCTCCATTACCATCGAGCTGGATTTTCTCAAATA
>CACYEP010000023.1 GCA_902773425.1 uncultured Erysipelotrichaceae bacterium
AAATATCATTTCAACAACGTCCTTCTGTTACAGGCGAAATATGATGAATTCAGTTACTTCCGCGACTATCAGAGAAATGTGACGGATGAGCTTTTAACCACCCCGCTGCGCTTGGAATTCCTGGGCACAACGGCCGATATGGCTGCGTGGAATACCACCTACGGAAACTTCGCGGACGGAAGCGCGCGGCGCATGGAACTTCTCTATACCAATCACCGTCTGACAACCCACAACTTCCACGGGCTTCAAACCGCGCTGGAATGGTTCGATAACGCACTGACACTTCCGAAGAGCATCGCCTACAATAATCAAATCGCCATGATCAAGGAATACCTGGTGCTGGCAGCGATGCTGCTGATCCTGCTTGCCATGTTCCCGCTTATGAACACCTTGCTTCAGGTTCCGTTCTTTATGGACGTCCTGCAGGACTTCCCGTCGAAATACACCATGCCTTCCAAGAGATCACGCACGATCGGCATCCTGATGACTGTATTGATCTCAGGATTGTCGTTCCCGTTTATGACGCAGTTAGGGCATGCGCTTCTTCCGTTACCGGAAAATATCTTCCGGATGACTGTCGGAAACGGATTCTTAGGCTGGTATCTCCTGCTGATTATCGTGATGATCATTACCTCTGTTGTTTCTGCCTCCAAGCGGAAAAAAGCCGGCATCAGCGGAGAACCATTCAACTTTTTTGTGTTTATTAAATCTCTGCTGCTGGCTTTGTGCATGGTCTTATTCGTCTACCTTGTCAACTGGCTGTATACTCTTGTCTTCAAGCTGGATCTTCGGTTTATCTGGCCGTTCTTCCGTCCTTTCAACCTGATCCGCCTTGCGCAGTTCGGCGTCTACATCCCGTTCTTCGCACTCTTCTATTTCCTTAACAACACGAAGATCATGCGCGATCTGCGTGTCAATTCAACCTATCAGAAGGGATTTGCGGGATTCCTCAAGAACTGGTTCTACAACTTCTTATTGATGGCCGGCGGTATAATGATCATCGTGCTTCTCGAATATATTCCGTTCTTTGCGGGTATCGGACCCGGCGCGGATGTCTTATTCGGAACCACATTCGGCGGACCGTTTATGTCGATCTTGATCCTGTTTGTGCCGCAGGTATTGTTCTTCTCGGTATTGTGCACGTATTGTTACCGGAGGACCGGAAGAGCCTATACCGGCGCCATGGTCGCGGCCATGCTGGCATGCTGGATCGTCACCGGCGGTTCCTCCTTCCTGTAAATAGTTTTCTTCACAAGATCCGGGAAACCGGATCTTTTTTTAAATATCACCAAGATTTCATACACCTCGTATGTGTCTTGTGATAAACTGAAGCCACTGAATGGAGTGTTATTATGAAACGAATCGCATGTATCGGGACATGCCATCTCGAACAGGATATTTTTACCGACGCCTCCGCGGAAAAAGGAGAACGTATTTTAAGTAAAATTGTTACCGGATACGGGGGCACGATGCGCAATACCGCGCAGAACCTCGCCCTCATCGGATTCCCGGTTACTTATGCCACCAAACTCGGCAATGACATGGACAGTGTCAATATCTGGAATGACTGCAACGCCTTAGGCATTGATGTGCTGGGGCCGACCGTAGATTTACCTACGCCAAAGAAAACCGTATGGATTCCCAAAGACGGAAAGACCACGGTATTCTGGGATAAGCCGGATGATTTCCTATTCCGCGCAGGCGATGATATTCCGCACCCGGCTATCAATCAATGTGATATCGCCGTAACGGATGTCCGCGACAATGCCGCATTATTGAAGATGCTGGAAAAATCTCCGCATCCGCGCTGGATTGTCAGCCACTATGTCCCGGATAAGGAAATCCTCTCTCATGTTTGGGGCTTAGTGATCAATTATGAAGATGCCCTGTCCTTAGGAAAACCGGCTGACTTTGAGCGGATCTGTTACCGGCTTTGCGCATTCGGTCCGGAATGGATCGTCATCAACATGAATTTCCAGGGAGTCTATCTCTATACCAAGCAGACCGGCACAAACTTCTTAACTAAATGCCAGGGCGAAGGATACATCAACGGCTGTTACTCCGCATTCTTATCCGGCTTGGTCGCTTCCTTGGCGGTTACGGATGATATTGAAAAAGCCGTGCTGGTCGGATTGACTGCACAGGGGCTTACCTACAAGTGCGATGCCTTGATCCATCCGCGAATCGGAGAACTCTTCAAGAAGAAAACCAAATCCAAAGGCGCTGTCTAGCGTCTTTTTTTTACATTCCCGGGTTTTTGTCAATTTTTAGCACTCTCGACTTGACAGTGCTAAAACATCGGTATATAACATAATTGTAATCGATGAGAACACCGATTCAT
>CACYEP010000024.1 GCA_902773425.1 uncultured Erysipelotrichaceae bacterium
GGCATGGGCTTGGGCATGCTGATTTCGATCATTTCCGGAAATGTCGCAATGTACCTGGTCGGCGGCGTCATCATGACATTCTTTACTCCGAATGACATGCAGGTCATCTACATCATGGAATGTGCGCCGAAAGAACACCGTGCGAAAATCTGTTCCATCACCAAGGGCATATCGCTGATTTCAGTTTCCCTGTTAGGCGTCTTCGTCAAAGCGTTTGTAACCCGTGAAAACCCGTCCTCCTGGCGTTTGGTCTTCATTATTCCGATCATTCTGGCATTCGTAATCGGCATCCTCGCGATCTTCTTCGTCAAGGAAACTCCGGTATTCACCGAAAAGAGATTGCAGTATCTGGAAGCTTCCGATGAAGAACGCGTAGCCAAAGCGGCAGAAGAAGCTGCGGCAGCCGAAGAAGAAAAACAGAAAAACAAGGGCGGTGTCATCGGAGCGTTCAAGTATATCTTCCAGCACAAACAGACAACGGCGATTGCCATCGTAGCGATCCTGTTCGCGGTTGCGACCGGTTATACCGGCAAGTACCAGAACATCATCGAAGTAGGTGTTACCAAAGGCGTTCTGACGGCAGCGGAAAGCGCAACGATCCTGATCGTTTATCCGATCGTTAACGGTGTCATGACATTGGTCAGCGGCTTCATTATTGACGCGCTGGGAAGAAAGAAATCTTCCCTGATCTTAGGCTTATGGGCAGCGTTAGGCCTGGCGGGATTCGCGTTCGGATGCACGTTCGGATGGAATCCGTATCTGATTTCGTTCTGTTACGGAATCTCGATTGCCGGCTTATGGTCCATCTCGGATATGATTTACTTCATGATCACTTCCGAATCCACTCCGACGGAACAGAGAGCATCCGTTGTTGGCAGCATGCAGCTGCTGGGCATGGTCGGCACCGGATTCAATATGGTATTCAATAACCTGGTTACCCGTTTCGCCGGCTCCATGAACTTACCGTTTGTCTTAACCGTAACGTATTTACCGTTAATGGCGATTGCCTTGACGATCTTATTGACAAGAGTTAACGAAACCAAAGACGTTGACTTGGACAATATCCAGATTGATTAACCGTGCGGCAGCACAGAGAACTCTGAAAAGAGTTCTCTTTTTTCGGTCTGTGCAGGCAATATTCAATGCAATTTTGTGATATATTTCTCAAATCGTGTGTGAGTGTGATAAAATGTTCTTACAAGGAGGCTCACATAATGAGTAAAAAAGTAGTTGTTGCCGGCGGCGGTGTTTTGGGCACCCAGATCGGTCTGATTTGCGCATACCACGGTTATGATACGACATTCTGGCTCCGTTCCGAAGGTTCCATCGGAAGAACTGAGCCGAAGATCAAACGTTACTCTGAATTGATGCTGGAAGACCTCGAAAAAGCGAAAGCTCTGGTCGGTAATCCGATGGGCGGATACATGTATCCGAGAGGCTTAATCGCGGATTGGAAAACTACGGACGCCGCAGTCATCGATAACCTGATCGCGGAAGCCAAACATAATTTTCAGGAAAAAGTTCATATCGAACTGGATATGAAGAAGGCTCTGGAAGGCGCCTATTTAGTTATCGAATCCATGTCTGAAGATCCGAAAGCCAAGATCGGCGTCTACAATGCGATGAAGGATCTTCTTGATGAAGATACGATTTTAGTCACCAACTCCTCCACCCTTTTACCGTCGATGTTTGCGGAATACACCGGAAGACCGGAAAAGTATCTGTCCTTGCACTTTGCGAACACGATTTGGAAGAATAATACGGCGGAAGTCATGGGTCATCCGGGAACCGAAGAAAAATATTACAACGAAGTCGTGAAATTCGCGGCATCCATCGGCATGGTACCGTTACAGCTGCATAAAGAACAGCCGGGTTACATCCTGAATTCGATGCTGGTTCCGTTCTTATCCGCTGCGCAGGGCTTATGGGCAAACGGTGTCTCCGATCCGGAAACCATCGACCTCACATGGCAATTGGCTACCGGAGCTCCGGCAGGACCGTTCAAGATTCTCGATATTGTCGGTCTGGAAACTGCCTACAATATCAACCAGATGAAACCGCAGTCACAGGTAGAAGGAACCATCGA
>CACYEP010000025.1 GCA_902773425.1 uncultured Erysipelotrichaceae bacterium
AATCTGTCCGCGTTGTTCGAAGAACTGTATCTCTGACCGGTATACTGTTCTCCGTTATAGTACCACGCGTAATCAGGCCACCCCTGATATGTCAGCTGCCGATACTGTCCGTCAATAAAGCCGTATCGTGTACCATTGCCGCCGTTATTCGGAACATATGCCTGAGAGCCCGTGGTCTCATCCATACTTCCGGAAACG
Organism: uncultured Erysipelotrichaceae bacterium; assembly: GCA_902773425.1. Classification (GTDB taxonomy): domain Bacteria; phylum Bacillota_I; class Bacilli_A; order Erysipelotrichales; family Erysipelotrichaceae; genus RUG11872. Next base: position 199 of record CACYEP010000025.1, read on the forward strand.
TCCAGAACTACGATGACATTGGTCTTCGGCGGATTCTTTTCGGAATCACCGGTTACCGACAATGCCAAAGTATACGTTCCGTCATGATTGTCGATCAGCGTTTTGCTGTGGCTAGGCGTATCGCCTTTCCCAGCCTTCACAGTCCGGGTAACACCGGAGGTGTGAATCAAACTGAAGGTCATCAAGACGGAGAGGAGCACTTTCAGTGCTTTTTTAAAGAATTGTCCCATAATGAAACTCCTTCCCCTTAAAAGTTCAGTATTCTTATGCATGGTTATTCCTGAACAAACATGTCTGAAAAGATTGTGCCTAAAAAAGGCAACTTATCCCGTCTATATTATAAACACATTCTGAATAATTCTGCGAAAAAAAATTGTCGTTTTCGAAAATAATATGTGCCGAATCCCACAATTTCCGCACAAAAAAAGACACCTGAATAATCAGATGTCCTTTATTTTAAACGATTATTTGATGATGATCCGGATTTCCAGATCACTTAACGGATAAGTTGAACAGGCGTGATAAAATCCGAATTTTTTATCTGCCCAGCGTCTTCCGTCGCCGACGGAAGGCACAAACACGTCGCCGCTTAACAGTTCACACCGGCAATAACCGCACGCGCCGCTGCGGCATCTCGTGTTATTCGGGATGCCCGCGCGTTCCATCGCCACCGCCAGGGATTCCAAAGAGGAAGCCTTGATGACGGTCTTGTCGATCCCGCGCAATACGGTAAGGTTCCAGGTTGCCGGTTCCGCATTTTCCGGATATCCTTCGGCTTCACGGACATTCATCGGCGCTCCGAATACTTCCATGCGGATGCGTCTTGCCGGTACGTTCAGCTTCTTCAGTTCTCCTGCCACGAAGTTGTACATCGGAAGCGGTCCGCATACGAAGTAGGTCGTATCTTCCGCGGAATACTTCTTGATGATTTCTGCGGTTAAGAATCCCTTTTCGCCTTCGTATTCTTCATCACCCGAAATAACGTTGATGAAGCGGACCTTATCGCACTTGATCGCCTTGATCTGTTTTTCCAGGATGATATCTTTCGTGGATACCGAACCGTAAAGAATCGTCAGATTCATATCCAGCGTTCCGTGTTCGATCTCTTTCGCCATGGAATAGAACGGAGTAATACCGGAACCTCCGGCTAATGCAACCACATTCTTCGCATCGCGCAGCGGTTCATAGTAGAACTGTCCGAACGGTAAATGCGCTGTGAATTCATCGCCTTCTTTGACATTCGCATAGATCCAGCTGCTCGCGAATCCGATGCCCGGTCTTCCGTTTCTTACCGTGATTTCGAAGAACGGATGTTCCCCGGTTCTCGCTTCAAACGGCGCGCTCGAAATGGAATACGGGCGGGTCGTTAAGGTTTCCCCGATCTGAAGATCCAGGGAGACATATTGACCTGCCTGGAACGGCGGAAGCTTATAGCCTTCTTTCGCTTCAAAAGTGAACTTGCGCGCTGTCGGAGATACATCCTCCACCTTGACGACCTTGACTTCGGTCTTTTCCGGATGAAGTTCTTTCGCGACTTCGCGGATCGGATCGAAATAGATATTCTTTTCCGAGCCCGACGCAATTAAATCTCTTCTGGTCTTGGTAACGCGGCTCGCGCCTAAAACGTCTTTCAGAAATCCGTTGACTTTCATGCGTTTGCCTCCTTCATCCAATCCAGGATCACTCTTGCGGCGATCTTTCCGTTATTGATGTTGCATGCCATACCGTCCCCTACCAGCGCATGGGATGCGCACGGCACCAATCCCTTGATATAGAATTCTTTCTCGACGTCCTCGAGTCTTGCGACAACCGAGTTATCCATCGAGTGCTGATAACCGTAGATTCCTCCGCGGTAATCGCTCGTGTAATGGCTCATGGTGACCGGTGTTTCCACTTCGATTTCGACCACGTGATCCAATAAGTTGACACCCAATCTCTTCGATACGCAATCGACCATTTCTTTCGCGACTTTGCGCTTGATTTCGAAATAGTTATCCGCGTTCACATCGAAGAAGCTTTCCGGTAACGGAAGGTTCGTGATGGATAACGAAGTCATTCCTTCCGGAACGCAATCCGGATTTGCGTAGTTCAGGCAGATCGTCGTCAGATAATCCCATCCGCCGAGATTCTTTCCCTGCGCCCAGAACTTATCGGTATCGAACTTAGTTTCACTGGAGAATACCGAGTAATCATGAATATTCAGCTCTTCCGGCTTCTTGTCCAGCAATAAGACTACCGAGAAACAGGTCACCGACATCGGCATCGCGTTCGCGAATTTTCTTGCCTGCGGCGGAACTTCACTCTGCGGTTCGATCATCTTGCCGTAGACAGTATTCGGATACGGAGCCGACGCGATATAATCCGCATGGATCTCATCGCCTCTGGATGTGCGTACACCGTAAACTCTTCCGTCTTTGACTAAAATCTTTTCAACATTCTGTCCGTATTCATATTGAACACCGAGCTCTTCGCATCTGCGCATCATCGCCATTGACATCTCGTGCGAGAAACCTCTTGCGACATAGCTTCCGCCCAGCATGTAGTCGGCCATCAGGAAACAATAAATCGTAAACGGAAGACTGCTTAACGGCTGTCCGACATAGATCCAATATGCGCTTAAGACTTTCTTGACGTCTTCCGGAAGGTTAAAGGACTTATCCAGGACTTCCTTCGCGGAATAACCTGCGGTCTTGACCAAAGCTTCATGTTTCAATAACATCTGCAGCTTCGAAAGGCTGTGGTCATTCAAGAATAATACGGATTCATAGACGGTCTTGCAGGTTTCCATCAATTTGTTGACTTCGTTTTTGGTTCCCGGATACTGCGCTTCGATTTCATCCGCGCAAACCCAGGTGCCGTCATCTCTTCTTCCCGCATGAAGCGTGATATCGATCTTATCTTCTTCCGACACAAGACGGTACGCTTCCGGTACTCTTAACCAGTCAATGACGACTTTCATTTCATCCAGATACTTCCGGATGTATAAAGGATCTTCTTTCGGTCCCAGCGACATCATTTCATGAAGGGTCGCTTCCATTTCGATGCCGCCGCGCACGAAACTGGTCGCCATGCCTCCCGGAAGATTGTGACGTTCAAGAACCAATACCGATTTTCCTTCCGACGCAAGCTTCATCGCGCAGCTCATACCCGCTAAGGCGCCGCCGATCACAATTGCGTCATACTTTTCTTTGTAAAATGGCACTGTGTTACCTCCGATGATTAAGAATAAGCGGCGCCGACATTACGCCGGCGCCGCTAGTGCGTTTTTTAGAAGAAACGGTCGACTAATTCGCGGCTGTATTCCGCGGTTTCATCCATATCGCCGAAGGACATAACTTCACCTGCATAGTAGGTGTCATATTTGCCCTGCATCGCTTCTACCTTGTCATACCAGCCTGCCGCGTAATCTTCGCTGAAGACATGCGGGAAATAGTACCAGGACTGTTCATTGACAACGTTGGAAGCCGGGTTCTTCATGATCTTGAGGTCTTCCAATACGGTCTTCTTGCAGTCTTCATACGGGATCTCCGCAGTGTTCTTATGCTTTCTTAACGCATAGGTCGTGATGACCTGATCCTTGGTATCTCTCCATCTTCTGTAGTAAACCATGAGGTGGCCCAAACGGTCCGGAGTCATGTTATCGAAGACATAGTAGGAGATTTCCGGATGATCTTCCGGCTTGGTTTCAACAGCCAATACATCGTAACGTTCGTATTCGATCTTGCTGAAGAGTTCCTTTTCGTCTGCTCTTGCATCCGCGTAATCCGGCAGATACTGTAACGGAGCGGTAACGATCAGCTTATCGTATTCTTCGACTTCGCCGTTAACGGTTACATAGACTTTGCCGTCTTTGCGTTCAACTTTGGTGATATTGCTGTTTAAACGCGCGTGGTTCTTTAACTTCGCATCCAAGCATTCCCAGATGTACTGTGTGCCTTCCTTCCAGGTCCAAAGGTTGATGTTAACGAAGTTCATGCAGGTCTGGAAGTCTAAGTACTTCAGAACGTAAGCTGCCGGAATTTCATCAAAATAACCGTAACCGAAGGAAGTGAACGGGCCGATCCAGATTTCCTGCGTGAATTCAACACCGTTGAGCTTGCAGAAATCTTTGAACGGTAACGCTAAGTCTTTCAGATTCGGGTTTTCGCCGGAAACTTTTTCTCTTCCCGGAGTAACCGCATAACCGTCATAACGGCCTTCCGCTACACCGCGGTGTCCGTTGACATCGTAACCCTTGTACTTGGTTTCAAGGATTTCGCCCAGTTTCTTAACCTGTTTCTTCATTTCCATCAAGTGTGGGATCTTTAACAGGTTCTTCTTCGGGTTGAACGGTTCAATGACTTTGCCTTCTTTGTTCTTGTAGTTACGGTTTAATTTCGGACCGTCATGCGTAATGCCGCAGAATTCTTCGACATCATGCACTGCATAGTAAGACGGAACACCCATGATTGCACCCATCTCATAACGTCTGCCGTTATAATGCGGACTGTGGCATTTGCCGCCTACATGATCGTTTCTTTCCAGAATGGTATAGTTTTCATAACCCTTCTGTTCGAGATACATACCCGCGGACAAACCGGCCGGGCCTGCACCAATGATACAAATGCGCGTATTTTTATCCATGATAATATTTTCCCTCCATGTAATAATCGCAGAAATATTATTGCACAGTTTGTTAATAATTGCACGAAATTTGATATACTGTTTTTAGAGGTTTTTATGAGATTTGAAAATTTTCGTCACATGCTGTCTTATAACGCGCAGAACTACCCGGATTCTCCTGCGTTTTTCTATGATGAAAACGGCAAAACATCCGTTACATTCCGTGAGTTTTATGACGCCGTTCAAGTCCGCGCCGGCGAATTATCCAAGCTCGGCAAGACCTGCCGTGGCATCTTTGCGGACGGATCTTACGATTCGATCCTGGAGATTTTCGGATCGGTTCTCGCAGGATACCAAGTCGTAATGCTGGAGCGCACCCTGCCGGAATCCGATTTGCGGTATTTGCTGAAATACGCGGATGTTGATTCCTTGTACGGACCGGATTGTCTTGTGCAATCCTTAACCCCGTACCTTTCTTCCGGAGTTCAAAACGGAAAAGGACGCATCATCTTCTTCACCAGCGGAACCACTTCGGTATCCAAAGGTGTCTTGCTGACGGAGGAAAGCCTGTGCAATTCTGCCTACAACGGAGGTTCCCTGCTGCCGCTTCGTCCGGAAGACAATCTTCTTTGCGTACTTCCGTTAAACCATGTGTTCGGATTTGTGTGCGGACTTCTGTGGGGATTCTCCTCAGGAGCTTCGGTTGCGCTCGGAAGAGGGCCCAGACACTACCTGGACGACTTTGCGTTCTATAAGCCCACCGCTGTCTCGGTCGTGCCTCTGTTACTTGGATTCTTAGTTCAGAATAAGCTTCTGAATGAAGAATTGAACCTGGTTTTGATCGGTGCGGGTGATTGTCCGCCGACATTGTTCGATGCGGTGAAGGCAATGGGAAAACGGGTATCGTACGGCTACGGATTAACGGAAACAAGTTCCGGTGTCGCATTAAGCCTGGAAGATGATCCGCTTGCGATGACGATTTGCCCGGATGATACGATTACTTTGGCGGACGACGGAGAAATCCTGATTGAAGTTCCTTCCTGCATCATGCAGGGCTACTATAAATATCCTGCGGAGACCGCCGGAGTTCTCAAAGACGGCGTGCTTCATACAGGAGATCTCGGATCATTCGATGAAAACGGGAAACTCCATATCATCGGACGGAAGAAAGAAATTCTCGTATTAACCGACGGCACGAAGATTTTCTTACCGGAATATGAGGCAAAGCTGATGCTGCTTCTGCCGGTTAAGGAATTCGCCGTGTTATTGCGGAACAACAAGCCGGTCTTAGTTACCTCGGATCCTTCCCTTACGAAGGAAATGATGCTGGAAAAAACCGCGGATCTGATGCGCACCTTACCGCGCGGTCATCAATTGTCTGATGTCGTGCATGTTGCGCACCCGTTACCGCGCACAGCCACCGGAAAGATCAAGCGGTGGGAAATACAAAAGGAGATAGAATCATGATCACAAGAGAAGAAGTCTACAATTTAGTTATTAAAACCATCAAGGACAATGTCCCGGACATGTTCGGGGATAACCTTTCCGAAGATACCGTATTAAACGCAGAAGGCAATGTCGATTCCATGGGATTCATTTTGGTCCTCACCAAGCTCGAAGGCGCATTAAACGTCAAGGTTCCGGATGAAGAATGGAATGATCTTCGCACCATCGGTGACATCGTAGATGCGTTAATGAAGTATCTTCCGAAGGCATAACATGGATTTTTACAAAGCGGAGTATACGCTCAAGAATAAAGATGTCGATATGTACAGAAAGCTTCGGGTCTCGAGGCTTTTTGAGATGCTACAGGAAGCGGCGATTGCCCATACCGAAGAATTGGGCGCCGGAAGAGAAAAGACATTGGACAAGGGATTCCTATGGATCGTAGTCCAGCAATCCCTTCAGATTGCCCGCATTCCCGAGTATGATGAAACCGTCATTGTAGAAAGCTGGCCCGGCGATACCATGCACGTCTTGTTCCCACGATATTACCGCATCTATACCAAGGACGGCGAAGAACTCATGACGGGCAGCTCCCTATGGACCTTGGTCGATGAGAAGACACGCCACTTTATCTTCCCGGACAAAAACGGAATCTTCATTCCCGGAACTCACACGGATCATGATCCGGCATTGCCTTCCCGCCTGCCTTTGGTGAAAGATCCCGAATGCGTGACGGAATTTACGGTACCGTTCAGTTACTGCGATCTGAATGCGCATATGAACAACACCCGATATTTCGATGTAACCCTGGATCAAACCGGCGCGGAATGGCATAAGAAGAAGATCACCTCGATTGTTTCGGAATTTGTGTCCGAGGCGAATTACGGGGATACCGTCCGGCTTTCCCGCGAACAAACAAAAGATTCCCTCCTGTTTATGGGAGAGAATCAAAAAGTCTTATTCAAACTGAAGTATACCTTTGAGTAACCGGATGACCGGTTACTTTTTTTAATCTGAATTCAACAACGCATCGTCGATCTTTCCCCAGGCACCGTTTCCTTCGCCTGCGCATTCGACATGAATGCCGACCGTCAGTTTATCTCCTTCATTGACATGAATGCCGTGGATGAATCCGCTGTTCCAGTTGTTGTAGCCGGTAAGCTCCAGCGGCATCGATTCCACGATTTCTCCGTTCACCGCTGCGTAGAGATAAATATTTGTCGTACCCGCATCGCCGCCCATGATCGCAATCGAGAACTTGTACGTTCCGGGCTTCACTTCAACATCCTGGGTCAAATCGAAGTTGATGGAATTCTTTTCCGGGCTCCAGAAATGGTAGTGCCAGTTTCCGGTTAAGGAGTCGGTCGATTTTTCTTCGGCATATGCCTGTTCGCACTTCTTATGATCGGTAAGAACCCACGGGTCCGCCGTTCCGTCCTCAAACGAATAGTTAGAAAGGAAGTTGTACTCGATCAGATTCAGATAACAGACCGCTTCCTTGCCGTCCGCCGTTCCCTTGATGACATAAGTACCGATGCCTTCTTTTTTCATGGCGTCAAAATCTGCGGCTTCCCAAGTCACATCCACATCCTTGTAGGAATTGTCGTTCATGATGGCGCTGACTTTGTCCGGAAGAACCACATCATCCGCAATATCCACGTACAGGACTGTATCCTTGATCGCATCCGCACTGACCGGAATTTCATTGCCGGTTTTGACGAGATTGAATACTTTGAGAGATTCCAGCGGATGTCCGTACGCATCAAATAATGCCTGGTTATCCACTGCGCTTCCGCCGAAATATTTTCCCGCATCCATCGGATCATATGCCCTGGAATAACTGGAAGCCCATCCGGAACCGTATTTTTCCCAAAGGGCACTGTTTTCTTCCCAGGAATTATGACCTACCGTGATCCATGCGGCTTCCCAATAGAACATGCCCAAGCCCTTCTTCATGGAAGAGACGGCCTTCATCACATCGACCAGGCAATTCGCCTGCCCTTGCACCGTAAACGGATAATTCTTCACGATGCCGGAAGAACCGGAAATCGTATTCCCGTTGAAGTCCGTATCTTCTTCGGTGTAGGCATAGGATGTTTCCGCTACCATGACTTCCTTGCCGTAGGTATCGGTGATATTGTCCAGTTCTTTGACTAAGTTATCCAATGTGCCGTGCCAATACGGATAGTACGAAGATGCGAACACATCGTAATCCAGGTTGTAGTAGGCAAGTTTCGACGCGTAATTCGCATAGTTTCCGCTCTCTGGATTTGCGAAATGAACCGCAACCTTTGCGTTCGGGAATACTTCCCTTACGGCCTTGGAGCCCTCGGCCATCAGCTGGGCAATATTGAACCACGTCGTTTCACCGGCCATGGCCCCGTTTGTCTCGTTTCCGATCTGAACCATACCGACATCGACTTTCGCCTTCTTCAGCTCATTCAGACTCTCCTTGGTGAAATTGTAGAGAGCTTCCGCCTTTTCCTCGATGGTCATCTTCTTCCATGCTTTCGGTGCCATTTGTTTGCCCGGGTCAGCCCAGAAATCCGAATAATGGAAATCCACCAGGAGTTTCATGCCGTATTTTGTTGCGCGCTTACCGATTTCGACCGCTGCCGCAAGATCGTTGTTTCCGCCGCCGTAACCGTTATGATCGGCATCGTAGGGATCGTTCCAGACACGTACACGGATATAGTTGATGCCGCTTTCCGCCAGTGTTTGGAAAAGGTCGGTCTCTTCCCCGTTATATCCGTAGAACTTGACGCCTGAAGCTTCCAAGGCAAGAACCGAACTCACATCGGCTCCCATAATGAAATCTTCCGGCAAATCCAATTTCGGCACATACAGTGTTTCGGATGATTTGGCCAGCGGGTTTTCCGGAACTTTGTTCGCTCCGCCGCATCCCGCAAGACCGGCGATCATCAACACCGCCAATAACACCAATATACTTTTTCGCATCCTAATTCCCTCCGGTTAAAATCGCAATCGTGTAAGCAGGCAGAACGAGAACTTGATTTTTGAGTTCTGTCTTTCCCTCAGTTGCCGAGACGGAATCCGCAAGTTTTAATCCGCTGTAGGATTCCATATTCACGTTTGCCGTATTTTCCTCATGAAGGTTGACGACGATATAAACCGTCTGATCATTCCAGGTTTTCTTTACGGCAAGCACATGATCGTCGGAGCAATCATCCAGGAATTCCATGGTTCCTCTTGCGATTGCCGGATACTTGTTTCGAAGAAGGTTGATTGCCTTGTGATAATTCAAAAGAGAATTCTTATCGGATTGCTGCTGCTTGACACCGGGATACGCATATTCCGACTGGGTTGCGCCGGCAGGATTCTTACACATACCCGCTGTATTATCCGAATCCCACAGCATCGCAATACGCTTGTTCTCATCTTTTCCCGACCCTACCATACCGATTTCGGTTCCGTAGTACGTATACATACAGCCGTTCATCATGGCTGCCATGCCGTAGGCCATCTTTGTTTTCGCCGTTTCACTGCGCCCGATCGCGCCGGTAATGCGGTTGACATCATGGTTATCCAAGAAGATTGCCGGAATGGCCGATCCTGCCAGATCCGCGGCTTTCTTCATCGCCGTCTTATAGGAAACTGCCGGTGAAGATGACTTGAGACTGCGAACGATGGCGCCGTCTCCCTGCGATAAGGAAAAATGGAAGAACGAATCCGCATGGGATGTGTAGTATTGTTTGATGACGGAATCCGACTCCCAGCACTCTCCGACGATGTAACAGTCATCTTTGATCTTCTTGGCTTCTTCCGCGATGAAGTTTACGAAATCCGCGCTGTATCCGTGATTGCCGGTGTAATAGCTGGTCACTGCGTCAAGACGGAACCCGTCTGTCCCGCGGTCAAGCCAGAACTTCATGATCTTGACGATTTCCGCACGGACATCTTCGTTGGACAGGTTCAAGTCCGGCATCGAATCGACAAAGCGCGCTTCATAGTAAGCAGTATTGTTGATCTTTGAGTAGCCCTGCATAAAATGATCCGTGAAATTGTAC
>CACYEP010000026.1 GCA_902773425.1 uncultured Erysipelotrichaceae bacterium
CTCATGGCATTTATCCGTGAAAACCCTTCGGTCATGAAACGTCCGATTATTTTGGATGAGAATCACTTCATGGTCGGATATGACGCGGAAGATATGGAGATGTTTATTCCGCGGGAATTACGCAAGGTTTCGTATGCGGCGTGCAACGAAAAATGCCCGAATTATGCGGTTTGTGGAGAAATCCGTGACACCGAACAAGCGGAGGCGAACGCATGAAGGTTTTTGTCGGATTGTCCGGCGGAGTGGATTCTGCTGTTGCGGCATATTTGCTGAAGAAAGCCGGTCATGAGGTGACGGGCGGTTTTATGCGCAACTGGGATGCTGCCGTTAATGACGATTATTTGGGGAACCCGACGGTAGGAAACGACGTATGTCCCCAAGAACAGGATTATCACGATGCGCAGAAAGCAGCGGATCTTTTAGGCATCCCGCTGATGCGTATTGATTATGTGCGCGAATATTGGAACGATGTCTTTTCCGATTTGATCCGTGAATACGGAAAGGGAAGAACACCGAACCCTGACATTTTATGCAATAAATATATCAAGTTTGACCGGTTCCATGATTTCGCGATGGAACACGGCTTTGATGCACTTGCGACCGGCCATTATGCCAAAATCGTGAAGCGTGACGGGGAGTGCTTTCTTGCGAAGGCCTCCGATTTAAACAAGGACCAGTCCTATTTCCTTGACCAAATCGACCGCAGAGTCTTGGATCATGTGATTTTCCCTCTGCAGGATATTACGAAACCCGAAGTGCGTGAAATCGCGCATCAGCTGAACCTGTCTTCGGTGATGGACAAGAAGGATTCCACGGGGATTTGTTTCATCGGAGAGAGGGATTTCCGTGAATTTTTAAAGAATTATCTTCCGGCGAAGACCGGGAAGATGATTGATATCGCGACCGGGAAGGTTCTCGGCGAAATGGAAGGCGTTCTGTATTATACGATCGGTCAGCGCAAAGGCCTGCAGATCGGAGGAGAAGGCGGACCGTGGTTTGTATGCGGGAAAGACGTCGAACACAACGAACTGTATGTGTGCGCCGGGAAGACGAATGAATGGCTGTTCAGCGATTCCTGTAAAATCACGAATGTGAACTGGCTGGTGAAGAATCCGCCGAAAACCGGATTCAAGGGTGCGGCGAAGTTCCGTTACCGCCAGGCGGATAACCCGGTGACTTTTGAAATACGCGAAAATGATGTGATCCTGCATTATCCGCAAAAGGTTTCCAGTGTGGCGGTGGGACAGCAGGCAGTCTTTTATGACGGGGATATCTGCCTAGGAGGCGGTGTCATTGACGAAGTATATCTCAACGGCAAAGAACGTAATAAAGAAATGAAGGAAACCGTAGAGTTCCTGCGTAATAAATAATGTAGGTACATGCGATGAACGGAAAAGACCGCATTGAGGGAAAGTTTTTATTGTTTTTATTCCGCAACGAGAAGAATTTCTATACCGTTGCGCGTTTTCGTTTGAAAAACGACCCGCGGAAAATCATGACGGTCACCGGGTATATTCCCGAGCTGGAGACTTCATCGTCTTACCGGCTGGAAGGACATTACACCGATCATCCGAAATACGGACTGCAATTCCAGATGGAAACGTTTGAGAAGCTTCTTCCGGATGACGCGGAAGGCATTGTGTATTATCTTGCAGGCCCGAGATTTCCGGGAATCGGAGAGAAAACCGCGATCCGCCTTTTGGAAGAATTCGGTAAGGATGTTCTGGAGAAAATCCAGAAGGAACCTTCCTGTTTAGATAAACTGACATATTTGAATGATAAAAAGAAAGAAGTATTGCGGGAAGGATGCCGGAATCAGGACGATGAAAATGAGAAGATCTACCGTTTTTTCTCGTCCCATAAACTGACGATGAAACAGATTGTCCTGATCCAAAAGAAATACGGAACGGAATCCATCGAGATCTTAAAAGAAGATCCGTACCGTATGGTAAAGGATATTTCGGGAATCGGGTTTGAGACTGCCGATCAATTCGCGCAATCCATCGGCTTTGAGGCGAACGACTCGAAACGCTTATGCGCTCTTGGGGCAAAACTGCTGTCGGATTATGTAATGCAAAGCGGGTCCTCCTACATGGATGAGGAAGAATTTGAAAAGATGTTTGCCCGATATACGGCAGGCTTGGAATATGACATGGATGTGCTGGTCCGTCAGATGACGGCGGAACGGTGTTGCCGGTTTGAGGAAGACAGGGTATATCCGATAGCCCAATATGAAGCGGAACTTACCGTGTCCATGTACCTGAAACAGTTTCCTTTGCGTCCGATGAGGGAATTGTCCGCGGAGGAACTGGACAACCGGATCGGATATATCGAGAAGGCGTTCGGAATACAGTACGATGATGTTCAAACCGAGGCAATCAAGGAGTTTTTCCGGAAAGACCTGTTGATTTTGACAGGCGGACCGGGGACAGGAAAATCTACGATCGTCAGGGCGATTCTGGCATTGATCCGGGAGTTTTATCCGACAACGACGGTTTCGGTTGCGGCGCCGACGGGAAGGGCAGCAAAGCGCTTGAAGGAACTCACCGATTTTGAGGCGCGTACGATTCACAGTCTTCTCGGCTATGATCTGGAAACCGCAACATTTACCTATAACCGGGACAATCCGGTCTTAAGCGAAATATTAATCGTGGACGAGTTTTCCATGGTGGACCAGTATTTATTCGCGAAACTGCTGGATGCCGGAGCATTTTTCCGGAAAATTCTTTTAATCGGTGATGAAGATCAGCTTCCTTCCGTTGCGCCGGGACAGGTCCTGAGCGATTTGATGCGCACCGGGAAGTTCCCGACCGTCCGTCTGTCACGCATTTACCGTCAGTCCGAAGGCTCCGGAATCATTTCCTTGGCGCATAAAATCGCAAAGGATGAGTTCGAAGACTTCGAAGGCCATGATGTAAGATTCATTGATGCGGATCCTTACGCGGTCAACGGATATGTGAAGGATCAATACGAGAGAGCATTAAGCGCAGGATACGCGCCTACTGATATTCAGGTTATGGCTCCCAAATACAACGGAACCAGCGGAATTGACGCGTTGAACCGAATCCTGCAGGAAGCCATGAATCCGAAAGACAAAATGAAGAGGGAACTGAATCTGGGATTCCGTACCTTCCGGATCGGAGATAAAATCTTACAGCTGAAAAACCAGCCGAACGACAATGTGTTCAACGGAGATATCGGAATCCTGATTGATATTGAATATGCGAAGGAAAATGAAACGCATGAAGATAAGCTGACCGTGGATTACGACGGAGTAATCGTGGAATACTCACGGGAGAACTTTGAGAATATTACGCATGCGTATTGTGTGTCGGTGCATAAAGCCCAGGGCTCGGAGTATCCGATTGTGATTTTGCCTGTGGTAAGGGAATACGGGATTATGCTGCAGAAGAGGCTGTTATATACTGCTGTGACCAGGGCGGAAAAGAACCTGGTGGTCATCGGGGACAGGGGATCCTTTAAACGGGGGTTGGCAACTGCGGATCTTAGGAAAAGGGATACGACCTTAGCGGCCCGGATTACGGAGGAATTGTGATATGGTGCGCTTTATCGCGGAAAAATATCTGAAAAAGAATATAGCCGAGCGGTATGCGTACGGCAAAGCCTGCGGAGTGCTCGGAATTCTTCTGAATGTCCTTTTGGCTGTTTCAAAAATCATTGCGGGATTTGCCGCACATTCTTTAGCCGTCATGGCGGACGGATTAAATAATTTCACAGATGTATTAAGTTCTCTGATTTCGTTTTTGGGATTCCGTTTTGCCGAAAAGAAGCCGGATAAGGTTCATCCGTTCGGGCACGGAAGATATGAGTATATTGCCGGAATTGCGGTAAATGCGGTGATTTGCGTGTTCGCGGCGGCATTGATCCGTTCCGCAATTCTGAAAATCCGCCGTCCGTCTTTTACGGATTGGGATTTTCTGACTTTGGGAATTCTGGCGTTCTCTTTGGCTGTCAAGTGGTATATCTACCGTTACAACCATAAATACGCGGAAATATATCACTCGGAAACTCTGGAAGCCTGTGCGGCGGATGCGCGGTTCGATATTTTGATGACAACCGGGCTGATGGTCACTATGGGAGCGGAACGGTTATTTGCGCTTCCGGCGGACGGATGGGTATCCCTTGCGATCGGCGGATATGTGCTCTATGAAGGAATTCACGGATGTATTGAGTCGGTGAATCCGCTGCTGGGAGTGTCCCCGGATGAAAAATTCGTGGAAAAAGTCCGTGAAATTGTTACGAAGCATGAAGGAATCCTGGGGATGCATGATCTCTCCGTACATGATTACGGGCCGGGAAATCTGATCATCTCGCTGCACGCGGAAGTAAACGCGAAGGAAAGCTTAATGACCGTGCACAAATGGGTGGATGAGATCGAACGGGAGCTGAAAGAACAGCTGGATGCCGAAGCCACAATTCATGTGGATCCGGTGCAGACGGATGACCCGACATTCCTGCGGGCATCGGAACTGTTGTCGGAATATCTGGAAAAGAATTATCCCGGATGCAGAACGCATGATCTTCATGTGACGGAATCGGACGAGGGAATATCCGCGGCGTTTGACTTGGTAATTCCGTATGATTACCGGGTGCCGGATGAAAAAGTTCTGGAAGATGTCCGTGCAGAATTGGCCAAAGAAAACATTCTTGCGCAAATCATTGTGGACCGGGCGGAATACCGGTGACGACGAAAACGTTATTGTGTAAATTGACGGAAAATCAGAAAGTGTAAATAATATATATGAACCTGAAAACGGTTCGGAGGTGAATATTATGAATGAATATCCTTACAACTATGAGGAAACCAGCATAGACCGCGAGAGCGGATTCCGCGATTATATCCGTTCCGTGTTCGTACAGATGGCGCTGGGGTTACTGTTAACGGCGGCATTGGCATTTGCGTGCTACCAGAGCATTGTTGCCAGAGGATTGGTCTACAGAATCATCGTCAGCATGCCGTTTATTCCGATTGTGCTGATCGTTGCGGAATTGGCTGTGGCGCTTACAATGAGCTTCGCGTTCCGGAAGTTATCTTCGACGATGGTGCAGGTTCTCTTCTATGCGTATGCGGCTATTACCGGTATTTCTTTCTCGGTGATCTTCTTGGCGTATGATATCGGAACCGTATTCCTGGCATTTGTGATTTCGGCAGTCTTCTTCGGCTGCATGGCATTCATCGGATACCGTACGGAAAAAGATCTTTCCGGATTCGGTCCGTACCTGATCGCCGGATTAATTGCGACAATCGTTGTCAGCATCATCGGCATCATCTTCCGCATTCAGATGCTGGATATGGTCATTGCGTATATCGGTCTGGCTCTGTTTATCGGTCTTACTGCCTATGATATGCAGAAAGTCAAGAGATTGTATTTCTCCGGGGAA
>CACYEP010000027.1 GCA_902773425.1 uncultured Erysipelotrichaceae bacterium
CTTTTTTATGATGTTTTGGGGTAGGCAGGATGTTTATGCGCAAAGAGGTCGCAAGGGAGGATATTTTCCACAATGTAAGCAACGGTGGAATAACAATATTTGCCCAAAGCAGCGGGGAGAAAAGAAATTCTGTGATGATTGTGGATACAGGAACTGGAAACAATTGGAGCCAAAAACCGTATTAAAACATCTGCTGGGATACAAAGAAGATGGATCAGATGTAATAGGGGTTTATCCGCTATTTCCGGATGGCACATGTCGTTTTCTGGTTTTTGATTTTGATAACCATGAGAAGGGATCTGCTCAAACCGATTACGCAAACGATGATGATGAATGGCGTGATGAGGTTGATGCGCTTAGAAGAATGTGCACTCTCAATGGTATTGTTCCACTGGTCGAAAGGTCGCGTTCCGGCAGAGGCGCCCATGTGTGGTTGTTTTTCAGAAAACCAATACCTGCAACAATAGCAAGGAACTTCGGCTTTATGTTGTTGGAAAAAGGGGCAGCATCAGTTAATCTGAAATCATTTCACTATTATGACAGGATGTACCCATCGCAGGATGCGACCAGTAGTTTGGGAAATCTGATCGCATTGCCTTTGCAAGGGCAAGCATTGAAAAATGGAAATAGTGCGTTTATAGATGAGAATTGGAATGCCTATCCGAACCAATGGGACGTTCTTCTTAATCATACTCATAGACTTACTCAAGAAGAAATAGAACAATATATGTCAAGGTGGCAGGCAGAACTGGCAAAGGGCAATGCTCAGTCCAATGCATATGGATCATCAACACAACTTAGACCAAAGCCATGGAAAAAAGACAATATCTTTATTAGAGGCGATGTAGTGGGCAAACTGCAGATAGTGCTTGGGGATGGTGTTTATGTAGACACCTTGAATCTAATGCCCAGAATACAGAATCAAATCAGGAGTCTGGCCGCCTTCGATAATCCGGTCTACTATAAGAATAAGCGTCTCGGATATTCTAACTATTACAATTTCAGTACAGTCTATATGGGGAAAGATGTTGACGGCTATATCAGAATACCAAGAGGTCTTTTGGGGCAGCTTACAGAAGCATGCGACAGAGCAAAGATTCCGTTCGAAATCACAGATGAGAGAGAAAAGGGAAGACCTATAAGGGTTGAATTCAATGGGGATTTGAGACTGCAGCAGGATCTTGCTGCACAGGAATTGCTGGCGCACGATAATGGAGTGCTGAGTGCGGCAACGGCCTTTGGAAAGACTGTTGTTTGTAGTTATCTGATCGCGAAGAGAAAAGTCAATACGCTTATTCTGCTGCAGAATAAGGAACTGCAGCAACAGTGGGTGGACGAATTGCAAAGATTTCTTATTATCGATGAAGAGCCTCCTACATATACGACGAAAACAGGAAGGGTAAAACAAAGAGACGGAGTGATAGGTACTCTAAGTGGAAGCAAGAAATCTTTAACGGGCATTGTTGATGTTGCGATGGTCGGTTCATTTTACAGCAAGGGGAAATTCAATGATATGGTCAATTCGTATGGAATGGTTATTATGGATGAATGTCACCATGCTGCAGCCACGACTTCTGTAAGCGTGCTGGAAAAGGTGAACGCCAGGTATGTATATGGGGTATCAGCCACGCCAAAGCGAACTGATGAACTGGAAAGAATCATATATATGTTGTTGGGACCGGTAAGACATAGCTTTACAGCTAAAGAGAGGGTGCTTCAACAGGGTATCGGACATTTTGTTTATCCAAGGTATACACGTGTGGTCAGCACGGAAGATAGTAAGCGGGATATTAATGGTGCTTTTGAACTTATTAGTATAAGCGAAAACAGAAATGAGCAAATAGTTGAGGACGTCCGTTCTTGTGTTAAAAATGGAAGAACGCCGGTAATATTGACGCGAAGAAAAGATCAGGCAAAGCTTTTGTATGATCGGCTGATTGATGATGCAGATAATGTGTTCATATTGTATGGCGATAATACGGACAGAGAAAATCAGGAATATATTCGCCAGATGAAGAATGTATCAGAAGACGAATCTCTGATACTGATAGCAACAGGCCAGAAGATTGGAGAGGGCTTTGACTATCCAAGATTGGACACATTGATGCTGGCAGCTCCGGTTTCTTCACCGGAACGCTTAGAACAGTATGCAGGTCGGTTAAACAGAGATTACAAAGGGAAGCAAGACGTCTTCATTTACGATTATGTCGATTCGCATATACCAGTGTTCGATAATATGTACACAAAGCGTTTAAGAACATATAAGAAAATCGGATTTCAAGTTGTAAGCGGATTAGAATTACATAAGCAATCAGTCAATGCGATATTTGATTCAGGAAATTACATGGATGTATTTGAACGGGATCTCGTTGAATCGGAAAAAAGCATTGTTGTATCCAGTCCGGAATTGATTCATAGTAAGATCAATAGATTTGTATTCTTGTTAAAGCCAAGGCAAGAAGCCGGAGTAAAAGTCACAGTAATAACTACAGATACCGAACAAAGTCTCTTTGAATCTGCAGACTATCGCAGAGAAATGATAGAGGAATTACAGGATAACGGAGTGAATGTAATTGTCAGAGAAGATGTTCCGGAGCATTTCGCGGTAATCGATGATGAACTGGTATGGCATGGTGGTATGAATCTTCTGGGGAAAGAAGATGTCTGGGACAACTTAATGAGGATCAAATCTGCTTCAGTCGCTGCGGAGCTGATGGAACTGGCATTGGGTTGATTGCAGAAGTGATTACTGCATCAATAAGAAA
>CACYEP010000028.1 GCA_902773425.1 uncultured Erysipelotrichaceae bacterium
GCGACCCATAAGGCCAAGTAATAACGTAACGTTTTCTTTTTAGATTTCATAGGCCTTATTATATACCAGAACGGCACAAAGTAGTATTGTCAGATTTTTATAAATCGTTTTTGAGAATAGCGAAGCCGATTTGTTCGGCATTTACCAATCCGTAGTTTACCGCAACCGACACGGCATTTTTTGTTTCCCGGTTCATTCCGAGGAAAGCATTGAAGGCACCTGCGGCACCGGTATGCCAGCTGACCGGCATATCTTTCTCCAACCTCCATGCCAGACCGCTGTCCGCGTTTTTCTCGCAAAGGCCGTGCACTTCATGACACACCGAAAGATACGGCAAACTTCCGTCCATGTTTTTCTTTGCGAATTCCAGCAAGTCACCGACCGTGGAGTTCAGGGCTCCGGCAGGCGCAATCACATCTTCCTTCTCCCACTTCCAGCATTCGCACGGGTTTTCTTTGCGGTCATAACCGGTCATAGAAACATTTCCCAGGAATGTATGTTCCAATTTGAGATCTTCCCGGATATAGCGCTCCATGCTGTCCCAGAATCCTTCCCCGCTCACCTGTCCGGTGATATAACCTAAAATGCTCATCCCGATATTCGAATAGACAAACGGATAGTCTTTATCCTTCAAGACCGTATCCCGGATGATTTTCATCATACCGTCTTTATCAAGTTTCCCTCTGAACGGATTGGTGTGGAACAGCCCGCCGTCTTGATTCATTTTGACAAAAAACGGGATCATCGTAATCAGATTATACGGCTGGGTTTTAAAGCCGGAATTATGCGTCGCAAGTTTCTCGAGATTCGGATAATAACGTTCCGGAAGTCCCGGCAGATACTTGTTGATCGGAGTTTTCAAATCAAGTTTGCCTTCGGAAAGATACTTGGCAAGAAGCGATGCGGTAAACGGTTTACAGATGGAACCTACCGGATACACCAAGTCCTCTCCTTCCGTAAGCTTTCCGTCCGGGCCGAAATGGTACGTAGTTTTGATTCCGTCTTTCAATATACCGACGGACAGTTCCACATGATGTCTTCCTTTGTAGAGCTTGGCGATTTCTTCTTTTGCGGGTGTGCTGAATTCCATGAGAATTCCTCCTTATTATGTATTGCAAATATACCATCTATTTATATTATAGAGTCCTTTGCGCCGCATTGCCACAAAAGAAAACCGGGTTGTCCCCGGCTTGAATTATTCAGAGAATGGCTTGTTTTCTTTCTTCCTCTTAAATGACAGATACGCGAAGAATCCCAATACCATCAGCACCCCCAGCAGCAGACCGATCCATCCCGAACCGGCAAGACCGGATACAAGGTATGAAATCGCCGCGCACAATGCTGCGAGTCCTCCGTATTGCGCCTGGGTCTCCACGTGGTTCAGGTGGTTACATTCCGCACCTGTTGAACTCATGATCGTCGTATCGGAAATCGGGCTCAGGTGGTCTCCGCACACCGCACCGGATAATACCGCCGCCGCCGTTAAAACCGTCAGATAGGACAGATCATC
The DNA here is from genome assembly GCA_902773425.1 of uncultured Erysipelotrichaceae bacterium. Classification (GTDB taxonomy): domain Bacteria; phylum Bacillota_I; class Bacilli_A; order Erysipelotrichales; family Erysipelotrichaceae; genus RUG11872. The sequence goes on from CACYEP010000028.1 coordinate 1,511, forward strand.
ACTGAAAATAGAGATGGCAATCGGAAGCAGAATCGCGAAGGTTCCCCAGGAGGTTCCGGTTGATAATGCCAAAAACATGGCAAGCACAAAGAAGATCACCGGCACAATAAACAACGGAATATTCATATGGGTGACAAAGTAGCTGACTGCTCCGCCGGTGTTCAGGAAATCCGCGCTGCAGATACCGCTCAATGTCCACGCGAATGACAGAATCAGAATGGTCGGCACCATGTTCTTGAATCCTTCGACCAGGTCTTCCATGTATTCCTTCGACGTAATGATTTTACGCGGAAGATAAAGAGCCGCCACAAAGATCATCGTCATAATCCCGCCCAGACAAAGCGATAAGGCGGAATCACAATCCGCGAATGCCGCGGAAACGGTTTTGCCTTCGAAGATTCCTCCGGTATACAGCATCGCCATAATCGAGGATATAATCAGTACTACTACCGGTGCGATCAAGTCATAGACTTCCGCGTTTCCGTCGCGGGTGATCTCCATTTCAATCTGGACATCTTTTTCTTCCGCGATGTCTTCGTATTTTTTCATCTTGCCGAAGTCGATGTTGGTAATCGTCGATACCAAAACAACCAACATGCAGAACCATGCGTAGAAGTTTACCGGAATCGTGCTTAAGAATAACGCAAATCCGTCAATCGAAGATCCCGGAGGAAGCGCCGTACCTACTGCCGCGGCCCACGAAGATACCGGTGCCAGAATAACTACCGGAGCTGCCGTGGAATCAATGATATACGCAAGTTTTTCACGGGAAATACGGTTGCGGTCCGTCAAAGGTCTCATAACGGTTCCCACGGTAAGGCAATTGAAATAGTCATCGATGAAGATGATGATACCTAAAGCCATGGTTGCCAATAAAGTTCCTCGGCGGGTCGTAAGCTTTCTTCCCGCCCAGCGCGCATACTCATCGGTCGCACCGCTGCGGTTTAATGTCGAAACCAGCATTCCCAACAGGATCAAAAACACCAATACGGTCAGATTTGCCCCGACGCGTTCACTCATGATTTCAAAGATTGTTGATATCGCAGCTACCGGATCAAACCCGGTATAAATCAGCGCACCGACAAAAATTCCCGCGATCAAAGAGATGTTGACTTCTTTCGTAATCAAACTGAAAAGAATCGCGACAACCGGCGGTATGACTGAAATAATCAGTTTCCCCATACAATTCCTCCGATGATAAATACGTAAACTCCCGACCTCTATTATATCGGTTCATGATAAGGAACTCAAGGAATCCCATAAGAAAACGGGGACCTCCCCGTTACAGATTCATCAGCCGGTCAAGCGCCTCGGCATAACCGTCAAACCCGTGTCCCTGGATCGTCGCGATGCACGCGCTGCGGATGTACGATATTTTCCGGAATTCCTCCCGTGTATTCGTATCGCTTAAGTGAACCTCAATTACCGGAATCGGCGCGATAGCCTTTACCGCATCCAGGATTGCGATACTGGTATGCGTATATGCCCCGGGATTGATGATGATTCCGTCGTACTTTTCAAAATAAGCTTCCTGGATCCAATCGACCA
>CACYEP010000029.1 GCA_902773425.1 uncultured Erysipelotrichaceae bacterium
AAACGGGCACAATAATATACAATTTTCCTTGACTGGGAGACCTGTTTATCGTAGAATAGATACGCTGTCCGTATTGCGGATAGTTTTGTAGACGGCGGGAGGGAACGTAACGGCCCATTCACCGCTGCATAGAACCGTTAGAAGGAGGTTATTATGGCAAAGAGAGTTACAAAGGTTTGCAAGCTCCAGTTCATGGCTGGCCAAGCGAAACCGGGTCCGGCGTTAGCAAGCGCAGGGATCAACATGCCGCAGTTCTGCACATCGTTCAACGACGCGACAAAAGACCGTATGGGCGAACTGGTACCGGTAATCATTACTGCGTATGAAGACAAATCGTTCGAATACGTATTAAAGACTACTCCGGCGGCAGTCAAATTGAAAAAGGCTGCAGGTATTGACAAGGCATCCGGAAATCCGAAGACACAGAAAGCGGGTTCCATCACGAAGGAACAGTTAAGAGAGATCGCGGAATACAAGATGCCGGATCTGAACGCGAATGATATCGAAGCGGCGATGAAGATCGTTGCGGGTACCGCGCGTAACATGGGAATCGAGATTAAGTAATATGAAACGCGGAAAGAAATATGTAGAAGCGGCAAAGTTGGTTGACCGCTCGATGAGTTATCCGATCGAAGAAGCTGTCGCGCTTGTTCGTAAAACCAACACAGTAAAGTTTGATGCATCGGTTGAAGCTGCATTCCGTCTGAATGTTGACCCGCGTCATGCGGACCAGCAGATCCGCGGAGCTATGGTGCTCCCGAACGGAACCGGCAGAAGCCAGAAAGTATTAGTTATCGCAGAAGGCCCGAAGGCGGAAGAAGCTAAAGCAGCCGGCGCAGACTATGTCGGCGCAAAGGATATGCTGGATGAAATCGCAAAGGGCTGGTTAGACTTCGATGTAATCGTCGCTACCCCGAACATGATGGGCCAGTTAGGCCGTTTCGGTAAGATCTTAGGCCCGAAGGGCTTAATGCCGAACCCGAAGACCGGAACCGTTACCATGGATGTAGCGCATGCGGTAAACGAAGTTAAAAAAGGTAAGGTTACTTACCGTGTCGACAAACAGGGAAACATTTCCTGCTTAATCGGCAAGCTGTCCTTCACGGATGAACAGCTGGTTCAGAACTTCAAGGCTCTGTATGATCAGATCCAGAGAGTACGTCCGGCTGCAGTCAAGGGCGCATATATGAAGAGCGTCACGGTCGCATCCACGATGGGTCCGGGCGTCCGTGTCGATCACGACTAAACAGCAGTTTTTATCCACTTGTTGATCAATATACCAAAGACAGTAACAGCGTGAGCTTAATTCGTTACCGAGGTGAGTGATTTCCGAAACAGGAACATTTTTGCCCGGGATGAATTGTCCCGGGTTTCTCTTTATTCGAGGTATATTGTCATAAAACACAAAAAGAAAGGAGAAAAGCAAAAATGAATCAGGCGATACTTGAGCAGAAAAAGCAGGTAGTCAGCGATTTAACCGAGAAGCTGAAAAATTCGGCGAGCGTGGTAGTTGCTGAATATCGTGGCTTGAACGTTGCGGAAACAACGGAACTGCGCAGAACGCTCAGGGCAGAAAATGTCCACATGGGAGTTTACAAGAACTCTCTGGTAGCCAGAGCTGCGGAAGCATTAGGCTACAATGATCTTGCGGAAAAGATGACCGGTCCGAACGCACTCGTATTCAGTGAAGACGCGGTTGCTCCGGCAAGAATCCTTGCGAAATTCGCAAAGAAACACAAGAACTTAGTTTTAAAGACCGGACTTGTGGACGGCAAAGTAGTTGATGAGGCTGGCCTCAAAGAATTATCTTCTTTACCGAACAAGGAAGGCATGATCGCAATGTTCGCGGGCTGCTTAAACTACCCGGTCGGAGCATTCGCACGCGCATTAAAAGCAGTCGCAGACGCAAGAGACGGCGGAGCTGCGGCAACAGAAGAAGCAGCTGCATAACTGCTGCAATCATTAGCCAATTATACGGAGGTAAATTACAATGGCAATCACAAAACAGGATATTATCGAATTCTTAGAAGGCGCAACAATCCTTGAAATCAATGACGTAGTTAAAGCAATCGAAGAACACTTTGGTGTTTCCGCGGCGGCTCCGGTAGCTGCAGCAGGTCCGGCAGCTGAAGAAGGACCGGCAGAAGTAACGGAAGTTTCCGTATTCTTAAAGGAAATCGGCCAGGCGAAGATCGCTGTTATCAAGGCTGTTAAGGAAGCTACAGGCTTAGGCTTAGTTGATGCGAAGAAGATCGTTGATGCAGTAGCAAACGGCCCGGCGGCTATCAAGGAAAAGATCAAGCCGGAAGAAGCTGACACCATCAAGAAGACTATCGAAGCTGCAGGCGCAGTTGTTGAAATTAAATAATTGCGGCAGTGAATCCCGGTTCCGCGCTGTAAAGCGAACCAACTAGAAGGGACGTGGGGAATGAGCCATTATTTTGAGAATGATGATTCGTTGCCAAAAGACCGAAAGGAAATATCTTTTCGGTTTTTGGGCACTGTCTACAATTTTGAGACAATGGCGGGTGTGTTCAGCAAGAACGACCTGGACTACGGAACGCGCGCAATGCTGAAGGCAGTGTTTGCGCAAGGCGTTTCAGGTAAAGTGCTGGATTTGGGCACCGGGTTCGGTCCGGTCGGCGTGTTAACAAAACTTACATTTCCGGACGTTCAGATGACGATGAGCGATGTCAATGAACGGGCGTGCACTCTGGCGAAAGAAAATGCTCTCCGATACCGTGCCGATGTTACGGTTACGGTATCGGACGGGTTTTCGAATCTCCCGGACATTTTTGACGTTATTCTGCTCAACCCGCCGATCCGGGCGGGGAAACAGGTGATTTACCGCCTGTTTGAAGAAAGCCGTCAGCATTTGGGTTACGAAGGAATCCTATGGATTGTGATGCGGAAAGATCAGGGGGCATTGAGCGCAGAAAAGAAACTGTGCGAGCTCTTTGAAAACGTAGAATTATCCGCAAAAGACAAAGGTTATCGGGTAATCAAATGCAGCAATCCGGTTCAGAAAGAACCCCAAAACAATTCGATTTAGTCAAAAAGGAAGGATGGCGTAAATGACGAAAACAGACACATACAAAGTAGTAAAACTGGGCAAAAAAGCCCAACGCCGTGACTATTCCAAGGTAAGCGGTGATTTACCGTTACCGAATCTCGTCGAGATTCAGACCGACTCTTTCAAATGGCTTAAGGAAGAAGGAGTCCGGGAAGTATTTAATGAAATCTATCCGATCGGCAACCGCGGAGGCAACATGCAGCTGAATTTCCTCAGCTATGAATTCCAGGAGCCGAAGATCAGCATGGAAAAGTGCATCTCCGATGAAGCGACCTATGCGTCGCCGTTAAAAGCGAAGCTCGAACTGCTGATCATGGATAACGAGACTGGTGAAGTCATCAACAAACAGGAAGACGTCTTCTTGGGCGAATTCCCGATGATGACCCCGAGCGGAACATTCATTATCAACGGCGCGGAGCGAGTAATCGTTTCGCAGATCGTCCGTTCCCCGGGTGCTTATTACAAGATTGAAGCGGAAGATAAAACCGGTAAGGAAATCTTCGAAACCGAATTGATTCCGTCCCGCGGCACTTGGCTGGAGTTCATGACCGATGCCAAGAAAGCGATTTACGGAAGATATTTAAACGTCTCCATCGACCGTAAGAGAAAAATCAACTCGTCGATTCTTTTCAAGGCAATCGGCTTGGGATTTGACTTGCAGGCAGGTGAGGACGCAACGGATTCGACAGAATTCGAAAAATTCATGAAGGCTGCGAATTTCCCGGTCAACAAGGAAAACCTGATTGACGAAGAAAAGCGCAACTTCTTAAATCACTATATTCTTCTTTACAACGGTATCTTCGGCGATTATGAAGATATTACCAATACTCTGGCAGCTGACAAGATCGATACGGTCTCCGAAGCTTTGATTCAGATTTACGCGAACCAGCGTGCGGATGAAGCTCCGACGGTGGAAGGCGCAATCTCGATGACGGATGACAAGTTCTTTGACGCGAGACGTTATGACTTAACCAAGGCCGGCCGTTACAAATTAGGCCGTAAGCTCGGTGCGCATAACCGTGTGAAGGATCATCCGCTGGCACATGACATCAAAGACGCGGAAGGCAATGTGATCTTCAAGGCGGGCTCGGTGTTAAACAAGTATGAACTCGAAACTCTGCGCGATGAACTTGCGAAGGGCACGTACATGACGGCGTTACCGTTCTGTCACAGATTCTCCCACCCGGATACGGTGGAATTAAACGGTGACTGGACGTATTCGTTAGTCGGACGTGTTGTCGCGGAAGACTTCAGCGCGGGTGACGCGGATTACGAAGAAGGCACCGTCCTCACGATGAAGGATGCCGAGTATTTGAAAGGCAAAGTTGATACGGTCAAGGTATACGGCATGATCGGTTCCCGTCCGGTGGAATTGACCAAGGAAAACGTGGATGCCGTATTGAACTACGGTCCGCGCTTATACGCAGTAGGCCGTTTAACCGATGAAAACGGATACGATGTCCTGGATAAGGAAGGATCCTATATCGTCGGCAGATACTCTCCGGATCTGGACGACGGAATCTCTCCGTTGGTTCCGGCACCGGTATTGACCGAATCGGAAAAGAAGGAAATCCGTTCGCATGTGAACGCGGGCGAAAAACTGACGTTACATTTCATCGGCGCAGCCGTTCAGGAAATCTATGTCAAGGAATCGGCGGATTCCGATCATCTCGTGAAGATTATCGGCACCGATCCGATAACCAAGAAGAAGACAATCACGATTTCCGATATGTACGCGCAGTATTCGTATTTGCTGAATCTGATGGACGGCGTAGGCGCAGTCGATGATATCGATATGCTCGGAAACCGCCGCATCCGTTCCGCAGGCGAATTGATCCAGAACCAGTTCCGCATCGGCTTAAGCCGTATGGAACGTGTAGTGAAAGACCGTATGACAACGGCGGAAGTGGCTTCGTTAACACCGAAGATGCTGACGAACATCCGTCCGTTAACCAGCGCGATCAAGGAGTTCTTCTCGAGTTCCCAGCTGTCCCAGTTCATGGACCAGCAGAACCCGCTGGCGGAACTTACCAATAAGCGCCGTATCTCTGCGTTAGGTCCGGGCGGACTTACCAGAGAAAGAGCGGGCTTCGAAGTCCGTGACGTACATACGACCCATTACGGCCGTATCTGCCCGATCGAGACTCCGGAAGGACCGAACATCGGTTTGATCAACTACCTTACAACGTATGCTCGTATCAACGAGTACGGCTTCATTCAGACACCGTACCGCAAGATCGATGAAAACCACAGAGTCACCGACGATGTTGTTTATCTGTCCGCGGACGATGAAATGAAGTACTATATCGCGCAGGCAAACGAAGTTCAGAACCATGAATTGATTCATGAAGACGTTGTCTGCCGTCATGAAGGCGAAACCTTGATGGTGAAGCGCGAAGACGTTGAATTGGCCGACGTTTCTCCGAAACAGATCGTCGGTATCGCGGCTGCCTGCATTCCGTTCCTGGAAAACGATGACGCGTCCCGTGCGTTAATGGGCGCGAACATGCAGCGTCAGGCCGTACCGTTATTGCGTCCGCATTCCCCGTTTGTCGGAACCGGTGTTGAATACCGTGTTGCGAAAGACTCGGGCGCGGGTGTAATTGCGAAGGAAGACGGTGTCGTCAGCTATGTCGATTCCCGCCGTATCGTGATCACCAACGAAAACGGTGATCATGAATACGAATTAGAAAAATTCCGCCGTTCCAACTCCGGAACATGCATTAACCAGCATCCGATTGTTTCCTTCGGTGAAAAGATCGACAAGGGCGATGTCATTGCGGACGGTCCGTCGATGGAAAACGGTGAACTCGCGTTAGGCCAGAACGTTACGATTGCGTTCATGACCTGGCAGGGTTACAACTACGAAGACGCGATCATCATGTCCGAACGGTTAGTGGCGGAAGATGTATACACTTCGATCCACATCGAATCTTACGAGGTTGAATGCCGTGACACCAAACTGGGTCCGGAAGAAATCACCCGTGATATTCCGAATGTTTCCGAAGCGTCGATCCGCAACCTTGACCAGAACGGTATCGTTATGGTCGGTGCGGAAGTCAAGGAAGGCGATATCTTAGTAGGTAAGGTAACGCCGAAAGGACAGAGCGAGATTTCTCCGGAAGAAAAGCTGTTACTGGCAATCTTCGGTGAGAAGTCCCAGGAAGTCCGCGATAACTCACTGCGTGTTGAACACGGCGCGGACGGTATCGTCCAGGCCGTCAAGATCTTCAAGCGTGACAAGATTCATGATCTGCCTCCGGGAGTCAATCAGATCGTTAAGGTCTTCATTGTCCAGAAACGTAAGATTTCCGAAGGTGATAAGATGGCAGGCCGCCACGGCAACAAGGGCGTTATCTCCAAGATCTTACCGGTCGAGGATATGCCGTATCTGCCGGACGGAACTCCGATTGACATCATGCTGAACCCGTTCGGCGTACCTTCCCGTATGAACATCGGTCAGGTATTGGAAATCCACTTAGGCTTAGCGGCGAAGAAACTCGGCGTCAAGTACGCGACCAGCGTATTCGACGGTATCAACAACGAAGAACTCCAGCAGATCCTTCAGGATGCGAACAACCCGAAAGACGGCAAGGCAGTGCTCCGCGACGGACGCACCGGCGAACCGTTCGACCAGAAGATCTCGTACGGTGTCATGTACATGATCAAACTGGCGCACATGGTTGACGATAAGCTGCATGCACGTTCCACAGGTCCGTATTCCTTAATTACCCAGCAGCCGTTAGGCGGTAAAGCGCAGCGCGGCGGACAGCGTTTCGGTGAGATGGAAGTCTGGGCATTGGAAGCGTACGGCGCAGCCCATATTCTGCAGGAAATCTTAACAGTCAAGTCCGATGATATCACCGGACGTACCAAGACCTACGAAGCAATCATCAAGGGCAAGCCGCTGCCGACTCCGGGTATTCCGGAAGCGTTCCGCGTATTGGTCCATGAATTGCAGGCATTGGCGATCGATGTCCAGTGCATCGACTCCGAAGGTAAGGAAATCGACATCACACATCACGAGGAAGTAGACGCGAACGCTCCGAAAGCGGAAGTCGTCGCTACCAGTGAAGATCTCCAGAACATGACTGTTACGGATATGCCGATGGAAGCGGCGGTTGTAGGGACCGAAGATCCCTACGGCGAATAAAGGAGGTAAAATATGGTACAAACGGATTTCACCTCAATTAAAGTCGGTTTAGCTTCACCGGAACGGATCATCGAATGGTCCCACGGGGAAGTCAAGAAACCGGAAACGATTAACTACCGTTCCCAGAAACCGGAACCGGACGGACTCTTCTCCGAACGTGTATTCGGTCCTACGAAAGACTGGGAATGCTATTGCGGAAAGTATAAGAAAGTACGTTACAAGGGCGTCGTCTGCGACCGCTGCGGCGTTGAAGTAACCCGTTCCTCCGTTCGCCGTGAACGTATGGGACACATCAGCTTAGCGGCACCGGTCGCGCACATCTGGTATCTGCGCGGCACGCCTAGCCGTATGAGCTTACTTCTGGACATTCCTTCCAAGTCCTTGGAAGAAGTTGTCTACTTCGTATCCTGGATCGTAACGGACCCGGGAGATACTCCGCTGGAGTATAAACAGATCCTTTCCGAAAAAGAACTCCGTGACTACAAGGCGATGTACGGTTACAGAGCCTTCAGCGCGGAAACAGGTGCGGCTGCGGTACAGAAACTGTTATCGCAGGTAGACCTGAAGAAAGAACAGCGTGCTATTAAGCTGGAACTCGAAAAGGCTTCCGGTGAAAAGCGCAAGAAGCTGATCAAGCGTCTGGAGACGGTTGAGGCATTCATCGATTCCGACAACAAGCCGGAATGGATGGTATTATCGGTGATCCCGGTAATTCCGCCTGATTTGCGTCCGATGCTGCAGCTGGACGGCGGAAGATTCGCGACATCCGATCTGAATGATCTGTATCGCAGAGTCATCACCCGTAACAACCGTTTAAAGAAACTTCTGGAACTCGGAACTCCGAACATCATCGTTCAAAACGAAAAGCGTATGTTGCAGGAAGCAGTCGACGCCTTAATCGATAACGGAAGACGTTCGAAACCGATCACAGGAGCGGGCGGAAGAGCCTTAAAGTCCTTAAGTAACTCCTTAAAGGGCAAACAGGGACGTTTCCGTCAGAACTTATTAGGCAAGCGTGTCGACTTCTCCGGCCGTTCCGTTATCGCGGTAGGACCGGACTTAAAGATGTACCAGTGCGGTATTCCGCGTGAAATGGCGCTCCAGTTATTCAAACCGTTCGTGGTGAATGAACTGGTTCACCGTGAAATCGCGACGAATTCCAAGACCGCTGAAAAACTGATCGAACGTCTGGATCCGAGAATCTGGGACGTTGTGGAATATGTCATCAGCGATCATCCGGTACTCTTGAACCGTGCGCCGACATTACACCGTTTAGGTATTCAGGCATTCATGCCGAAACTCGTTGAAGGACGTGCAATCCGTCTGCATCCGTTGGTATGCACCGGGTTCAACGCAGACTTCGACGGTGACCAGATGGCAATTCACGTTCCGTTAAGCGAAGAAGCGCAGGCGGAAGCGAAGATCCTGATGCTGGCATCCAACAACATCTTAGGCCCGAAGGACGGAAAACCGATCGTTACTCCGTCGCAGGACATGGTTCTCGGTAACTACTATCTGACGATGGAAGAAACCGCGGAAGAATTCATGGAACAGGTTCATCATTATGAAGAACTCGGAAATGAAGACATGGCGGCGTTATACGAACGCTTCGCATTAAGCGAAGGACGTATCTTCAAGGACCTCGATGAAGTCTTGATGGCATATCAGACCAAACAGATCCATCTGCACTCCCGTATCGCGATCCGCGCCAAGGATTTAGGCAAGACCGGATTCACGGAAGAACAGATGAACAAGTACCTTCTGACAACCGTCGGTAAAGTTATCTTCAACGATATGTTCCCGAAGGATTTCCCGTATATCAACGAAGTTGACAAGGCGGGCGAATGCTTCAAGAAGACTCCGGACCGTTATTTCGTCGATTACGGCACCGATATCAAGGAAGCGTTACATAACCTTCCGGTCTCCAACGAAGTTAACAAGAGCGGACTGGGCGACATCATCGGCGCGGTATTCAAGAGATACGAAGATTCCGAAGGAAATACCTACAAGATTTTCGATAAGATCAAGGACTACGGATTCTATTATTCGACCGTATCCGGCATGAGTATCTCGTTAGACGATATTCAGGTATCGCCGAACAAGGAAAAATATGTCGAAGAAGGCAAGAAAGAACAGGCCAAGATCAATGATATGTTCGACCGCGGCTTGATGACGCTGCAGGACAAAGACCGCGCGTTATCCAAGTTATGGGAAGCTACGAAGAACCATCTGGGAGACGAACTTATGGAGGCATTGCCGCGTAAGAACCCGATCTTCATGATGGCGCACTCCGGTGCACGAGGCAATAAGTCGCACTTTACCCAGCTCGCAGGTATGCGTGGTTTGATGGGTAAACCGACACAGTCCAAGAGCACACGTGAATACGAATCCACCATCATCGAAGTCCCGATTTATTCGAACTTCCGTGAAGGTCTGAACGTATCCGAATTCTTCATTTCCACTCACGGTATCCGTAAAGGTTTAACCGATACGGCATTAAAGACCGCAGAATCCGGTTACTTAACCAGACGTCTGGTTGACGTAGCGCAGGATGTTGTCGTCGTGGAAGAAGACTGCGGAACGGATAAAGGCTACCTGGTATCCGAAATCCGTGACCGTAAAGACGATCAGGTCATCGAAAACCTGTTCGACCGTATCAACGGACGTTATTCGAAAGAAGATGTCTATGATCCGAAGACAGGCGAACTGATCATCGCGTCGGATGAATATATCACCGAATCGATCGCGCAGAAGATCGTGGATGCGGGAATCACGCAGATGCTGATCCGCAACACCTTCGTATGCGACTCCACAAGAGGTGTTTGCGCGAAGTGCTACGGCAAGCTGATGGCTACCGGACGCAGAGTTGAAGTCGGTGAGGCAGTCGGTATCATGGCGGCACAGTCCATCGGTGAACCGGGCACGCAGTTAACCATGCGTACCTTCCACACCGGCGGTGTCGCGGGTAACTCCGATATTACACAGGGTTTACCGCGTGTCGAAGAACTGTTCGAAGCGAGATGCCCGAAACATCCGGCATTATTGGCGAAGATTACCGGTGAAATCACCGAGATCTCCCCGATCGAAGATAACGGCGGAACACGTGTTGTCATCACGAATGACAAGGAAATGCTGGAACACAAGGCAGATCCGACGCAGGTTATCCGTCCGTGGATCAAAGTCGGCACAACGATTGAAGCCGGCGATAAGCTGACCGAAGGCTCCGTCGATCCGAAAGAACTTCTGGAAGTCGCGGGTGTCGGTGCGGTTCAGGACTACATCCTGAAAGAAGTAAAGAAGGTTTACCAGTCGCAGGGTATTACGATTTCCGACAAGCACTTGGAAATCATGATCCGTCAGATGCTGCGCAAGGTTATCATCCTTGAAGGAAACGATACCGGATTCTCTGCCGGCAAACAGATTTCCTTAATCGAGATCACCGAGCGCAACAACGAGATCTTACTGAACGGAGGAACTCCGGCAGTGTTTGGACCGACTCTGTTAGGTATCTCGAAGTCGTCTGTTGAAACCGATTCCTTCTTATCCGCATCTTCGTTCCAGGAAACCACCAAGGTTCTGACCGATGCGGCGATCAAGGGTAAGAAAGATACTCTGGTCGGCTTAAAGGAAAACGTTATTATCGGTAATCTGATTCCGGCAGGAACCGGATTCCACGGTGACCGTCCGAGCAACCGTGCCATTCAGGCAATGGCGGACGCGATGAAGGAAGAACGGAAGATCCGTTACGAAGAAGATAATGCGGGCAAGGAGACAGAATTCTCCAAGGTCGTAAATCAGATCCGTGAAGCATCTCCGGAAACCCCGGTCACTGAATAGAAAAATAATCCCCGGTATAACAGCCGGGGATTTCTTTCGGTTTAACGCATTGACAATTCTGTCATGCGATGATACTATCCAATCATTATAACGGTTACAATACGGGTACGAATAATTGGGTGTATTTTGTTGACCCATCTACTCAAGTCAGTTCGTTTGCTTCGTACACAAATTTTATTACAAGTTTTTCATTTAATGGTTCGACTTCAACAACGTTTAAGTATGTTAGTACTGTTCATCCATAAGTAAGGAGTCTTCATGAGAAAACTATTAATGCTTATTATTGCTTTTATTTGCATATGTTTCTGTGGACGTATTCATGCAGAAGATAATAACCTCTTTGAATTTACGGACGAAGAGTGGCAGATGGTCGAACAGTTTTACGGAAATAACAAAGCGGAAATTGTTGATAACATGTTTACCCTTTCTGAAACCGCCGGGAATGCTGCGAAAGAGTATATTCCCGATAAAAATGATGCGTTTTTCAGCGTCTTCTGGACACGTCCGATCGATTATTCTTCCGTTACCAAGCTGTCCGAATTGGATTATGAAAACGCGAGTATTTTACTGAATCTTCCGGTCAGCGAAACATCATGCCTCGAGCTGCAGAAAAAAAGAAGGAAAGTACTCTCTCTACGGAGGATCTTCCGGAGGATCCAAAGATAATTATATTCGTATCAAAGAAATGCGGCAGAAGATAACGGCGCTTACCGGAGAGAAAAATCCGACGGTATGGATCATGTTGGGGTGTGCGGCTTCGATCTGCGGAGACAAAGAGATCATGATCCCTCTTCCGGCAACCAAGAAAG
>CACYEP010000030.1 GCA_902773425.1 uncultured Erysipelotrichaceae bacterium
AACAGCGATGTGCTTATTGGTGTTCTGCCTGTTATATACGCCGTGTGTTGCGGCGATCTCCTCGATCCGCAGAGAACTCGGAAACAAATGGGCAATCGGATGCGTGCTGCTGCAGTGCTCCGTGGCGTGGATTTGCGCGTTTGTGCTGCGGCTGATCGGTTTAGCATTAGGATTGGGATAAACATCAAGGAACGGGAAACCGTTCCTTTTTGGTGGTACAATACAAATATAGGAACAGCGGAGGAATCCATATGAATTATGCGGAAGAATCATTAAAGAAACATTTTGAATGGGCAGGAAAGATCGAAACGGTATCCAAGGTGCCGGTATCTACAAAGGAAGATCTTTCTTTGGCATATACACCGGGTGTCGCGCAGCCGTGTCTGGAAATTCAGAAGAATCCGGATCTGTCGTACGATTTAACGGGTCGGCATAATCTTTGCGCGGTCATCACCGACGGTTCGGCAGTCTTGGGATTGGGAGATATCGGTCCGGAAGCCGGCATGCCGGTCATGGAAGGTAAGTGCGTATTATTCAAGTCCTTCGGAGGCGTGGACGCAATTCCCTTATGCGTCAAGACAAAAGACGTCGATGAATTCGTGAACGCAGTCTATCTGATTTCAGGCTCGTTCGGCGGAATCAATCTGGAAGATATTTCGGCTCCGCGCTGTTTTGAAATCGAACGCAAATTAAAAGAAAAATGCGATATTCCGATTTTCCATGATGACCAGCACGGTACGGCAGTCATTACCCTTGCCGGATTGATTAACGCGCTGAAAGTCGTCGGAAAGAAAAAGGAAGACGTGCGTATCGTCACTTCCGGGGCAGGCGCGGCAGCGATTGCGATCGTGAAACTGTTATTGAGCTACGGGTTCCGTCATGTGACGATGTGCGACCGCAAGGGTGCGATATATGAAGGCCGGGAAGGATTGAACTGGATCAAGGAAGAAATGGCCAAGGTGACCAACCTGGAACGTAAGCCCGGAAGCCTGGCGGATCAGCTGGCGGGAGCGGATATCTTTATCGGAGTATCTGCGCCGGGCACCGTAACGGCGGATATGGTGAAGACTATGAACCGGGATGCGATCATCTTCGCATGTGCCAATCCGACACCGGAAATCTTCCCGGACGATGCGAAAGCCGGAGGAGCGAAAGTCATCGCGACCGGAAGATCCGATTATCCGAACCAGATCAACAATGTTCTGGCATTCCCTGGAATCTTCCGCGGAACCTTCGATGTGCGCGCAAGCGATATCAACGAGGAAATGAAGATGGCGGCCGCCAAGGCGCTGGCTTCCCTTGTGTCCGATGAAGAACTGAATGCCGAATATATTATTCCGAAGGCATTTGATCCAAGGGTCGCCAAGGCGGTCAGCGAGGCTGTCGCCAAGGCCGCAAGGGATACGGGAGTCGCCCGCAAATAAAATCATCAGACCGGTGTTCCGGTCTTTTTATGTGCCGAAAACGGGACATATAAATGCCCGCACAGGAGGTAGAATTATCCTGCCGGCACAAATTGTCAACTTTGGGCGAAATTTCCGGGCGTAAGGGCTTCCCAACGGGTAAAAACGTGATATGATGTTGATGGTTGAAGTTTCAACTATTATCATTATGTCCAATCAAAACTACCTGATGCTAAATAACAGTATACTTTACCGGTGCTCCTCCAAGTTCTGCACAAAAGAACTGGAGAAGTATGATTTAAGCGTGACGCCGCTTCTGGCATTAATCACGATTCATGAAAATGAAGGCATCGGCATGCAGGAACTGGCACGCATCGGAAGTTTCGATAAAGGCACGGTAACTAAGGCAGTCTGGAAATTGGAAGAACAGGGATATGTCCGGATCGAAGAGAATCCGAATAACCGCCGTGAGAAAAAACTCTATACGACGGAAGCCCTCCGCTCCATCATCGGCGATATCTATATGAAACGCCAGGAATGGTGGGAACGGTTAACCAAAGGAATGACGACCGAAGAGATTGCGACGTTTGAACGCCTGTCCGAAAAGGTGGCGGAAAACGCACGGAATTACGCGGATGACGCGCCTTCGGGGATCCGGATCTTCGGATTGCAGAAACTGACTCTGCTGGACTTCCCGGGAGCCACCGGGGCAACGGTGTTTGTCGGCGGATGCAATCTGCGCTGTCCGTATTGCCATAACCGGGATCTGGTATTCCTCAATGAGAATGCCGTGCAGATTCCGGAGGAAGACGTCATGGACTTCCTGGACAAACGGAAAAACCTCTTGGACGGTGTATGCGTCAGCGGAGGGGAACCGTTATTGCAGGCAGGCCTGGAAGACTTCTTCCGCAAGGTCAAGGACATGGGTTACCGTACAAAACTGGATACCAACGGATTACTGTTTGAGAAGTTAAAGAATCTTGTCGAATCCGGACTTGTTGACTATGTGGCAATGGATGTGAAAAATTCCTTGCCGAAATACGGGGAGACGGTCGGCATTCCGGGAATATCCACCGAAGAAGTCAAAAAGAGCATAGATTATCTGAAAGAAGGCCATGTGGCTTATCAATTCCGCACCACCGTGGTCAAGGAATATCACACGGCGGAAGACATGGAAGAAATCGGAAAGCTTCTGCAGGGCACCGAAGATTACTATCTGCAGAAATTCGTCGATCACGGCAGCTGCATCAAAGAAGGACTGCATGCGCCGGACGATGAAGAAATGAATAAATATCTCGAAATTGTAAGGAAATATATACCGAACGCGAAAATCAGGTAAAGGGGAGGAAACATATGTATAAAGTATTAAAGAGAGACAAACAAATCGTTGCGTTTGATATTCATAAAATTACCGAAGCGATCAAGAAAGCGTTTGACGCGGAAAAGGTAAATTATGAAGACAGCACTATTAATCTTTTGGCGCTGAGCGTTACCGCGGATTATCAGCCGAAGATCAAGAATGACTTGATTGCGGTGGAAGATATCCAGGACAGTGTGGAAAAAGTATTAAGTAACGCGGGTTACGCGAATGTCGCGAAAGCGTATATCTTATACCGTAAACAGCGTGAAAAAGTCCGTAACGTATCCAAGACCACCCTGGACTACAAGTCTTTGGTTGACAGCTACCTGAAGGTCACGGACTGGCGTGTCAAGGAAAACTCCACGGTTACCTATTCTGTAGGCGGCTTGATCCTGAATAACTCCGGCGCGATCACCGCGAACTATTGGTTATCCGAAATCTATGATAAAGAAATCGCGGATGCGCACAGAAACTGTGATTTCCATCTGCACGATTTAAGCATGCTGACAGGGTATTGCGCAGGCTGGTCGTTAAAACAGCTGATCCAGGAAGGATTGGGCGGCGTACCGGGCAAGATCAATTCCAAGCCGGCAAAGCATCTGGCGACTTTGTGCAACCAGATGGTCAACTTCTTAGGCATCATGCAGAATGAATGGG
>CACYEP010000031.1 GCA_902773425.1 uncultured Erysipelotrichaceae bacterium
GCCGCAGCTTCCACAGCTTCCTTCTTAACAGTCTTTTTATCCGTAACAGTTTTTGTTGTTTTAGTCTTTTTTTTCACGGCAGTCTTCTTTTCGGCCGTTTTCTTTTCTGCTGTCTTCTTTTCCGAAGTTTTCTTTTCCGCAGTTTCTTCAGTCGCTTTTTTAGCAGCCATTTTAACTCCTCCTTCAGATTGCGTCGTCTGTGAATAATTTATTATCACAGCAACTATTAATAATAATCTTTAAAACCGCTTAATTCAAAGGTTTTAAAAAATTTTTTTTGTTTTTCTTTACTTAATCAAGCTGATGCAAGTAATTAGTAAAAAGCGACAATATTAAAAGCCCATTTGATATAACTCATTTGGTTTTTTGTTTTAAGCGTAGAAGTCCATAACCCTGACCATTTACAGCATGGTGTGAAGGAAATGATCATCAACGGCAATAAGTGCAGTGTTGATGAAAAGGCGTATATAAGGGAAGATATGCTGAAAAAAGGTATTAACAGAATCACTGTCATTCTGTAATAACAGTGTGCCTGAGGAAAATGCATATAAGTAAAATGAACAAAAACAGGCTCAAAACTAGTGAAAAACACTATGATTTTAGGCTTGTTATTTTGTTCGTGTTAACAAGTGTTTCTTTGAACATCAGACTAGGTGTTCTGATAAAATAAATTTAAACGAGGTATAGTTTATCACCGATGTCATGGAGTTTGAAAAATGAACGCTTGAAAAACCGGTGAAGGAAATTTACTATGTATTTAGATGTTAACCAATAATATGTAAGAGATGTATGAGTTCTTGGGAGGGTCTTATGAAAACCACTAAATCCTTATCTTTGCTGCTGATTATTTGTATTGCTCTTGCCTGCTGCGCATGCAGCGGAAAGAAGGAAGAGGAAACGCCGGATCATGAACTTACACCGCCGGAAATCTCGGAATTGGCGATGAATAACTTCGTAAAGAAACTTGAGACCGGTAACTATACGGTTACCGGCGGGAATCGGGTGACCGTAAATGCCGGATCTCCCGAACAGGTTTTCTTCGAATATGAGAAAGAATTTGATCCCTTCTGTTATGCCTTCATGACTGCAAAAGACGAGACTTTTGAGGCAATGCTGTACAAGACGGATGACGAAGTAGATGGCGTCGTATTCAAAGCGCCGGGTAATGCCTTAAACGCGGCGGGAGATCTGCTTCCGAACTATTGGATCTCCGTTACCGACGGAAACCTGTTTGAGCTGTTCTACAACAACATCGAAAAACCTCTGGAATTTGTTTCGAACGATTTGACGGTGAAAAAAACGTTGGTCAGTTTAGCCGGATACAATGAACGCGCATTGGAGCGGACCCAACAGGTCAATATGGACTTTGATGCGCAGGATCCCGCGACCGTTCACTTTACCGCAGTTGTTGAAGATGATCTTGTGGCGCGTATTGAATACGATGATCTGGATTTGACGCTGACATTCGGCGCCGGAACGACAGATCCCCGTGTGACAAAGTGGATCGGTAATCCGCAATATCCGCGTGAAAGAACGGGATGGACTAAAGAAGACGGCTATATTCTGGACAATGTATTCTTCCGTGATTACGGGGTCAAAGCGGTGCCGTTCCCGGCCGTTTCCACATATGCGATGATTTTCGACAAAAATGCCTACAGCAATTACACCTGTATCCGTCTGACGGATTCTCATTGGACGGAAAAGGATGTGGAAGATTATAAAGAATTGCTGCGTAAAGAAGGATATAAGGAAGAACCCGGAGTGCTTCCGAACGGCATCGAGGAAACCGTATTCCGTAAAGTTTTAAGAGAAGACTACCGATGCTATGCTCAGCTGTTCCCACATTATGATGAAGGACTGGAATTGATCGGCAATCTCTATTATGACAATCCGGTTTATGACGGTCTTGCGGCGATCAGCGATGCGGTATCCAAACATGGTTTCCAGGAATTGCCGGATACGGATGTGTTCAGCGGGTGGAAAGCATCCGATACTTCCGCGTCTCAAAGCGAAGGATGGCTGTATTACTTTGATTATGATTTCTATATGGGCTTCACTTTGGAATTTAACGACCGCGAAAAAGCGCAGGAATATCTTTCGGATTATACGGATAAATTGATCGATAACGGATTCCTGAACCGATATACTCCGGGCCAGGAAAACCGGATGTGCGCATCTCCTAACGACTATGTGACGTTCCGGTATTTCTTCACCGAAGCGGAAGAGGGAGAAGAACCGGATAACACCGTTTATCTGGAATTCAAGAATCAGAAGAGCCTCACCGTGGAAGAAGCGTTGGATTTGCTGAAGAAATACGGACTGCCGGAAATAGATTTCCACGGTGATATCAGCGCCAAAGAAGTATCCAGATATTATTACGAAACCGGTGAATTCGAAGGCTTGCGTTTAAATGTTTACCAGCCGTACGATACGATGGAAGATGCGGAACAGTATTTAGACAGTCTGGTTCCGGTGTTGAACGAACAGGGATATTATGAATTCAATCCGCAAAAAGTCGGTTCGCAAAGACAGTTCCTGTATCTGAATGAAGAAGCCATGAAATATGTGGCATTTGATCTTATCCCGAATAATGACAGTGCGACCATATACTATGAAATCGTCTCTTTCGGTCCGCAGAGTGAAAGTCTTATGCTGAACGCACTTCGTTTCTAAACGGCGAAAAATCTGATTCAAAGCGTTTAATTTAAGAGCTCCGTAAAAAATGAGGTTTCCGAAAGGAAGCCTTTTTCGTGCTTGAAAGTGTCAAAAACCCTTATAAATAAAGGGCTTCATTAATAATCGAAAAAGAAGACGATTTAAATATGAGTCAAGATTTTTCAGAAGAAAATCCATGTTAATAAATGTAGTGTGATGCAAGATTCGTTTATAATCTATAAGTCGATTTTTAGGGCTTTTTAGAACAGATTTTTGCCTGTTTTGGGATGTTCGCTCAGGTATGGCATTATTACTGAATGTTGGAAAACAATTACTGGCGGTGATATGATTGTTAGTAGAAGGAAGGATAATATAATGACGGCAAGGATCTATTTTAAGTTTAAGTTTGAAGAAGATTGGGAAAAGTTCATAAACGATAAAGATATGTTTGATACCGAAGATGGTGAGAATCATTCGATTGCTGAGTGCC
>CACYEP010000032.1 GCA_902773425.1 uncultured Erysipelotrichaceae bacterium
GACTTAACCGTTGCGGGTACCAAGGTCGCCATCAACATGGTTGAATGCGGCGCGAAGGAAGTATCCGAAGACGATATGGTCGACGCATTAATGTTCGGACATGAGGCAATCAAGAAACTTTGCGCATTTGAAGAAGAAATTACTGCGAAATGCGGAAAGCCGAAGATGGAAGTCAAGTTATATGAAGTTCCGGCGGAATTGAGAGAAAAGATCAATGCTTTCGCAAAAGAACGCATTGAAAAGGCTGTATCGATCCAGGGCAAACTGGAACGTTACAACGCAATTGATGAAATCACTGCGGAAACTGTCGAATACATTTCCGGTATGGAATATGAAAACGACAAGGCGAAAGAAAAAGCCGTCAAGATGACCAAGGAAGTCTGCACGGAGATTGAAGCCGGTGAAGTACGCCGCTTGATCGTTGAAGACAAGGTGCGTCCGGACGGACGTAAAGTAGACGAGATCCGCCCGTTAAACGCGCAGGTCGATATCCTGCCGCGTGTACACGGATCCGCGTTATTCACCAGAGGTGAAACGCAGGTTCTCGCAGTTACTACATTATCGTCTTTAAGCGATAACCAGATTATTGAAGATTTAACTCCGCGTACGGAGAAGAGATGGATGCACCATTACAACTTCCCGCCGTATTGCGTCGGTGAAACAGGCCGTATGGGCACACCGGGAAGAAGAGAAATCGGACACGGTGCGTTAGGTGAAAAGGCTTTGGCGCAGGTATTGCCGGATGAAGAAACCTTCCCGTATTGCATCCGCACCGTAGCGGAAGTTATGGAATCCAACGGTTCGAGCTCCCAGGCTTCGATCTGCGCTTCCTGCATGTCTTTAATGGCAGCGGGCGTACCGATCAAGGCTCCGGTTGCGGGTATCGCTATGGGCTTGATTGAAACCGAGAAGGGTTATACGATCCTGACCGATATTCAGGGTATGGAAGACCACTTCGGTGATATGGACTTCAAGGTTGCGGGTACCAGAAACGGTATCTGCGCATTACAGATGGATATCAAGATCGACGGTGTTTCCCGCGAAATCTTATCCGAGGCTTTGGCACAGGCGCATAAAGCGCGTTTCCAGATTCTGGATGTGATTGAAGCGACGATTGACAAACCGCGTGATCATGTGGCGGAAACCGCTCCGAAGTTCCGTGTCATCTACATCAATCCGGAAAAGATCCGTGATGTCATCGGCACAGGCGGGAAAGTCATCAACAAGATCATCGAGGAATGCAATAACGTATCCATCGATATCGACGAAGACAACTCCGGAAGAATCTTCATCTACCACCAGGATCAGGCAATGGTTGATAAAGCGGTCGGTCAGATCGAAGCAATCACCAAGGAAGCGAAAGTCGGTGAAATCTACGATGCGACGGTTGTCCGTCTGGAAAGCTACGGCGCATTCGTCAATCTGTTCGAAGGAACGGATGCGTTGCTGCATGTATCCAAGATCGACTACAAGCGGATCGAGAATCCGGCAGACGTCTTGAAGATCGGCGACAAGATCAAGGTCAAAGTTACCGGAATCGATGAAAAAGGCAGAATTGACGTATCGCATAAGGAACTTCTTGAAAAGCCGGAAGGCTACGAAGAACGTCCGAAGAAAACGTTTAACCGCCGCAATGACAGAAAAAAGGAAACTTCTAAACAGTCTTAATTGTCATTTATAAAACCAGGTTCGTAAGAATCTGGTTTTTTTGTATAATAAAAGAAAGAAAACAAATCGGAGGACAATCATGAATCGGTATCGTAAGATCGAGCCTTTGTTCGATGCGGACGGAAGACTTCATTTCACGGGATTGAAGCCGGGAGATCTGGCAGAAACCGTACTTCTTCCGGGAGATCCGCACCGCTCAAAAATCATTGCGGAATGTTTTAAGGAATCGCATTTTGTAGGTCAGCGCAGTACATTTGCGGCATATACGGGAATTACCGAAGCCGGAACACCGGTATCCGTGGTATCCAGCGGCATGGGCTGTATGTGCGTATCGTTGGCGATGGAGGAATTTGCGCATTTAGGAGTCAAAAACGTAATCCGGGTAGGAACCTGTGCAGGGCTTCAGCCGGAAATCGAACCGGGCACATTATCTATCGCGACCGGCTGTATCCGCGGGGAAGGAGCCTCCTACGAATATGTGCCGGGAGAATATCCGGCCGCGGCGGATTACAAGCTTGCGGTCGCCTTGAATAAAGCGGCGGAAGAACTCGGGGAACCGCATGTCATGGGACTCTACCGGTCGCATGATTCCTTCTATATGGAATCCAAGTCTGCCCATGAAGGTTTATGGGAACGCATGGAAAAATGGAAAGATGCCAACGCGGTATCCGAGGAAAATGAGTCGGGAACTTTATTCCCGCTGGGCTATCTTCTGGGAATCCGCGCCGCGACAATCTGCGTGGTTTTGGGGTATATGCTGTCGGACGCGGACCCGGGGAACTATCCTGCGTATACAAAACCGTTTTTCCTTGAAGAACGCATTCATGCGGAAACAAAGGTCGTGTTAAAAGCCATTGATAATCTGGCAAAGGAGGGACGTCTATGAAGTATAAATCCATGAAGCTGACTTTGCCGGACGGCGGGATGCATCATCTCGGGGCGAAGAAAGAAGATGTGGCGGAACGGATGATCCTGACGAATGCCGCGGAGGATGTTCCGGTTATTGCGAAACATTTTGAAAATGCAAAAGAAACGGCATCCCACAGGGAGTATTTAACCTACAAGGGAGAAGTAAACGGAATGCCGGTTGCCGTTGTATCGGTAGGTCATGGGTGCATGCCGATGGCAATTGCGGTTGAAGAATTGAATCATCTGGAAGTCAAGACGATGATCAAGGTCGGATTCGGCCAGGCTATTGTGCCGGGAATCAAACCGGGAACGGTGATTCTTCCTAATGCGGCCGTGCGTTCGGAAGGCGCCAGCAAGGAATATATTCCGGAATCCTATCCGGCAGTGGCGGATTTACGGCTGTTGGGAAGGCTGGCGGAAGAATGTGAAAAGGCCGGATTGGCATATGAAACAGGTATTATCCGCACGCATGATTCCTATTATCTCGAACAGCCGTGCGACCCGGAAGGACTTGAAAGAGTATCCAAGTGGGCGAAGCTCGGAGTTCTCATGAATGAGCACGAATGCGCGCCGCTGTTTGTGCTTTCGCAACTGTTCAAACTTCAGGCCGGGGCCGTCTACATTGTGCAGGAGAATCTCGCAGACGGCACAAAACTGGAGGCGCAAGACGCAAAACAGCTCTATGACCGGGTCATTGAGGTAATTCTGAAAGCCATCGCGTAAAATAGAAAGCCATATCCCGGGGGTATGGCTTTTCGTATACGTTCGTTTGAACTTGTGATAAAATAAATAGGATCCTAAGTGAGAGTACAGCGTATGAGAATGAGAAAGAAAAAATGGGCGGTTCCGTATATCGCCGAACGCACGGATGTCGTAGTGAACGACCCGGCGGAATATAAAGGCAGATGGAAAGAAGTCCTGAAGACAGAGGAAGTGCGCTTGGAAATCGGTGCGGGCAAGGGCTCGTACTGGATCGGGATGGCGAAGATGTATCCTGAAACCGGATGGATCGCGCTGGAAAAGAGTCCGGACGCGGCGGCCATCGGGTTAAAGAAATGCCCGGAACCGGGACCGAACATGAAATATATTGTCGGGGACGCGGAGATGATCGAAGAATGGTTCGAACCCGGAGAATTATCCGCGGTGCACCTGAATTTCTCGGATCCGTGGCCGAAAAAATCCCATGCGAAACGCCGCCTTACGGCCGTAAAATTCCGTCAGAAGTATTGGAACTTGTTGCCGGAAGAAGGCAGAGTGATCCTGAAAACGGATAACATCGGTCTTTACGAGTATTCCTTGGAGAATATGGGAGACCTCTTTGAATTAGTCGAGCGGAACGATGATTTCCGCAAAGAACCGCATGACGAGGATGTCATCACCGAGTACGAACATGAGTTCATGGAGAAGGGACAGCCGATTTACCGTGCGGTATGGAAGAAAAAGGTGAATCAATGAAAAAGAAACTTTGGATGATCCTGTTGGCGGGAATGATCCTGATGACAGGATGCACGAAGATTACAACCGAGCGTCAGATGCTGACTATCGCGGAGGACAGAATCAACTCTGCGGTGACTTCGGAGATTTCCTCGTCCACGAATATCAACAAAGGATTCGTGAGTTTTTACCTGGAGCCGAGCATCGGACGGTTCGGAGGCAACAAAACAAATTCTGTCTTTCTGGTGGGAGGACACGATGTTGTTTTGACCATCGATGTGTCTTCGATCGTTACGGCGAAGTATTATTCTTCGGACAATCCGGATTTAATTGTATTAAGGGAAGTGGACGCGTTTCCGAATCAGGTCTATGAAAAAGAGGGAACCTTCCTTTCGGGAAGCGGGCTGGTGCGTGAATACAGATGCCGAATTTATCATATCGGAGAGAAGAATTATGGCATAATGATGCAGACATCGAATATAATAATGGTGGCGGAATGCCCTATGTCCGATACGCCGGATCTGGCGATGATGATGATGCGGATCCTGCGGACGGTGCGCTGCGATGAGGAACAGGTCGTAACCGCTTATTCGCAGAAGGAAATGATTGATTACCGCAAAGAGGTCCTGGATATTTTCCAGAAGATTTATCCGGAAAACGGATCTTTGGCGGATATGTTAAATGATAATACTCCGGGTACGGGGAACTAAGGAAGGTGTAAATCATGGCAAGTTTATGGGAGAAGATTAAATCGGTTATTTTTGTGGAAGAAGAAGTGGATGATGACGAAGAGGAAGCAGAAGCTGTCAAGCCGGCGCCGGTAACGGTCAAGCCTTCGCAGCCGAAGCCTCAGAAACCGCAGGCCGTTCCGTCTCCGGCTGTTACCTATACAGAGCCGGAAGTTTCGGTTACGCATGCGGATTGGAGCATCGCCGAAAAGCCGGAAGTTGTTACTTTGGGAAGCAAGAAGCCGCAGAAAGAAACCGTGACAGAACGTCTGCAGAACCAGAGTAAACCGGTCAGCGCAAAACCTTCGGTGAAAGAACCGCAGGTCAATTATCAGTATACGCAGGTCATTTCGCCGATTTACGGTATGACGGGCGCTGCGAAAGAAGAAAAGGAAAAGACCGTGAAGCCGGTCAGTCTTACACCTGCGAAACCGGTGGAAAAGAGCCCGCTGGGAACCGTGCTTTCGCCGATCAACGGAACGGTTTCGGAACCGAAAAACGAAAAACTTCCGAACAAGGTTGCGAATCTTTCCATTGACGATCTGATCAATGACGATTTCATGATTGACAATGACGCGGATGAAGGAGCATCCTTATCCGTAACTCCGGTCAAACATTTCGGAGATACCGAAAACTTAAGTCTGTTTGACGAAGAAGAACAGTAGAATCCGGACTTCAGGCACCGGGATCCCGGTGCTTTTTTTGTGGGAGTAACCGCTACCAAAGTTGTTGAAAAAATTTTCACAACACGTTACAATAGAGGCTATAAAGTGAACATGAGGTGTATGATATGAAAAATTGGATGGAAGCAAACGGTCAGACAGTGATCCAGTGCCTTTTGATTGTTTTGTTGGTTGTCGTAATTCTGTTCGTAATTCGGTTGATCGCATTATTGGGTAAGTTTGTCAAGATGGGAACCAAACTGAACAACAGCATGGACATCGTCAATGATTACCTAGACGACATGAAGATGCCGGTCCGCGCGTTGGTCAATGTGTCGATGTCGTTGGAAGCGCTGCGTGCGGCATCCGAAACTTCTCTCAGAAGTTTCTTTGATTCCATTACCGCGACCTGCAACAAGATCATTGAACAGCTCAAGAAGATCATTGATACCATCAACAAAAAGAAGGAAACCGAGGAAGTAACGGTGCGTGCGGAAGAATCGCTTCCGGAAGAAACCGCTGCCGAACCGGCGAAGGCGGAGGAAAAGTAGTTTATGAATGAGGAAGAAAACCGCAGCGAAGCCGAAGAAAAGCTCAGTACAATCGTAGAAGAGGCAAAGGAAGAATCCCGGAAGGTTTTCGAGAGTGCCAAGCGCTTCTATGACGCAAAGGTTGAAGAAAACCCGAAAGAAACGGAGGATGCGATGAATATGGCGTTAAATAAATTAAAAGAAGTCCTTAACAAAGGCGTGGAAGCAGTAAAAGGATTGTTCCCGGAGGACGCGGAAAAAGAAGAAGCGAAGACCGGCGATTTAAAGAAAGTTTATGACGCGGCAGTTTTAAAAGTGAAGAACCTGTATGAAGGCGTCGCGAACAATCCGGATGTTCAGAAAACAATGGCCGAAGTATCCGACGCGGTATCGAAGAGTGCCGGCAAGGCTTCGGAAACCGTAAAGAATGTTTGGGAAGATGAAAAAGTCCAGTCCGCGGTGAATACAGTCAAGGAATCCGCAGGAAAACTGTATGATGCGGCGAAAGACGGCTATGATAAAGCAATGGAAAATCCGGCTGTCAAGGATACAGTAGATACCGTGAAGCGCGGTTTCGCGTACGCGGCAGATAAAGTTACCAAGTTATTTGAGGAACTCACGAATAAAGAAGATAAGTAAGAATCAAGGAGGGATACCATGGACGGAAAAAACATGAAACGTGTCACAATTTACAGTGTCGCGCACGAAGCGGGTGTATCCCTGGCTACGGTTTCCCGTGTCATTAACGGATCTCCGGTTGTTAGAGAAGATACAAGACAGAAGGTTCAGGCAGCCATCGCAAAGCTGGATTACAAACCCAATGCGATTGCGCAGGGTCTGGCTTTACAGAAGACGACGTCGATTGCGCTGGTCCTCCCGGAATCGAGTTTCAACTATACCGGGAAGGTGATTAACGGTCTTTTGAATGTCGCGAAAATCTACAAGTACAACATCAATCTTCATACATCTACGGCAGGAATCAATGAAATGAACGAAATCATTGAAAACGTAATCAAGTCGCGGATGGATGGAATCATCGTGTACAATGATATGCTGAAGTCGGAGGAATTAAATAACCTCAAGGATTACAGCATTCCGATCGTTTATCTTGGAAACAAGGTAGAAGGCGAAAGCATCTGTTCGGTATATATCGATGTGGAAAAAGCAGTGCATGATTTTGTTTCCGACTATCTGGACCGCGGGTTGACGAACGTAGCTTTGGTGGAAGACCGTAAGAATCCATTGCAGATGGAATTCCTTACCAAGGGAATCGAGAAGGCCTACAAAGAACACGGCTTAAAGTTTGAGGGGTTGATCAAGATTCCGGCGGAATACCGTACGACCTATTCTTATCTCAAAAAGTATTTTGCCAAGAATAAGCATGACCTTGTGATTGCGAACCGTGATACGCAGGCAGTTGCCGCAATGAATTCGTGCATGGAAGCGGGGCTGAAGGTTCCGGAAGACACCGAGATCTTCTGCATGACCGATTCCAAGTATAACGATATCGTACGGCCGCGTATTTCGAGCCTCAGCATTCCGAATTATGATTTGGGTGCGGTGGCGATGCGTATTATGACAAAGATGCTGAATAAGGATCCGATTGCGGATAAATCCATCGAATTAAGTTATTTAGTCACTTTACGCGATACGACAAAATAGGTAAAATAGAACTGCGTTGAAAAGAAAGAGTACCTTTGGGAAGCATACAGAGAGCTGACGGCGGGTGAAAGTCAGTTGTGAAACAAAGGGAATACACCTTGGAGCATTCCCGGGAAACCGGGACGCGGAATCCGGCGATATCGGAGTGAAGGCACAATGATTGTGCGAATTAAGGTGGTACCACGTTATAAGCGTCCTTAGGGGACGCTTTTCTTATGAGGAGGAGACAGTATGACTTTTATTGAAGAATTAAAATGGAGAGGCTTAGTGAAGGATGTGACCGATCCGGAAGGTTTGGAAGAGCGCTTAAAGAATCCGGTAACGGTATATTGCGGGTTTGACCCGACCGCTTCCTCGCTTCACGTAGGTCATCTTCAGCAGATCTTACTTTTGAAAAGATACCAGAAGGCAGGTCACAGACCGATCGCGTTATGCGGCGGTTTTACCGGAATGATCGGTGATCCGCGTCCTACGACCGAACGGAAACTTTTGACGCATGAAGAAGTTCTGTACAATGCGGAATGCATCAAGAACCAGCTCTCCCGCTTCTTATCGTTTGAAGGAGAGAATGCGGCCGTCATGGAAAACAACAACAGCTGGCTGGACGGCATGACGCTGCTGGATTTCCTGCGTGATTACGGAAAACTGTTCAATGTCGCGTACATGATCAACAAGGATACGATCCGTTCGCGTCTGGATAAGGGCATCTCTTACACGGAATTCAGTTACACGATCTTACAGGCCATCGACTGGCTGAGCCTGTTCCGTAAATATCACTGCGAAATCCAGATCGGCGGTTCCGATCAATGGGGAAATCTGACCAGCGGTATGGAGCTCATCCGGAAGACCGAAGGCGAAAATGTCAAAGTGTTCGGGATCACTTCGCCGCTGATTACGAAATCCGACGGTTCCAAATTCGGCAAATCCGAAGGTAAGAACGTCTGGCTTGATCCGGAACGCACCAGCGCGTATGAGTTCTATCAGTTCTGGCTGAATACACCGGATACGGATATCGTGGATTATCTGCGCCGCTTAAGTTTCCGCACACCGGAGGAAATCATGGAACTTGCGGATAAAGTTCAGAATGAACCGGAAAAACGCGAAGCCCAGAAAGCACTAGCGGAAGAACTGACCGAGATGGTTCACGGAAAAGAAGGCCTGGAAGAAGCATTAAAAATCACGAAGGTATTGTTCGGAGGAGATATCCGTGAATTGAATCCGGCGGAAATCCGGATCGCGTTAAAAGACGCGGTGTCGACGGAGATCGCGGATCATACCGAACTCATTGATGCGATGATCCAGTGCGGAAGCGTCAAGAGCCGCAGAGAAGCAAGAGATATCCTGCGCAACGGCATCTTGGTCAACGGAGAAAAAGTGTTCGATGAACATTTCGATTTAAACAGAGAGATGGCGTTCGATCACTCGTTTGTAACATTGCGGAAAGGAAAGAAGAATTACTTTATTCTGACATTTTAAGAAGATCTTATGATCTTCTTTTTTTTCATTATGATATGATGTTTTCATGAGTAATTTTCAGCAAAAAGGATTAACTTCCGCAGAAGCTTCCAAACGCATCGCGGAGGGAAAAGGAAACAGAGTCAAAAATGATAACCGGTCTTCGGTGAAAGATATCATCTTCCGTAATGTTTTTACGTACTTTAATTTGTTGTATCTGGTGATATTTGTTGTGCTGGTGCTTCTCGGGTCGTACCGGAATTTGTTATTTATCTTTGTCGCGATATCAAATACCGGCTTGGGAATTTTCCAGCAGTTAAGGGCAAAGAAGATTCTGGATGAGATGCGCATCCTGACGGACGCAAAGGTGGAGACACTGCGTGACGGAAAGATCGTTGAACTGTCAAAGGAAGATCTGGCGGAAGGAGATGTCGTGCGTCTGAAACGCGGAGACCAGGTGCCGGCGGACGGAAAGGTTTTGGAAGGATATATCGAGACCGACGAAAGCTTACTGACGGGCGAATTCGATCCGGTCAAGAAAAATGAAGGAAGCGAACTCTTTTCGGGAAGTTCGGTTACTTCCGGTATGTGTTATGCGGAATTGACATGTGTCGGGGAAAATATCTATGCCCGGAAGATCATGGCGGAAGGCAAGGCGGAAAAACGCATTGTCGGGACCGTGAAAAAGAGCTTAGACAAAATCTTACGCATTATCAGTATTTCGGCGATTCCTTTGACCGCGGCCTATTTTATTAAAAATGTCGTCATCGGGAAGATGGATGTCCGGGCGACTCTTTTGGAGAATACCGGGGCATTGCTGGGACTGATTCCTGCGGGATTAATGTTGCTGACGAGTGTTGCTCTGTCGGTCAGTTCCGTCCGTCTGGCAAAATCGGGAATTCTTTTTGAAGAACCTTACGCAATTGAATCCCTGGCGAAAACGGACTTGTTATGCCTGGATAAGACGGGAACCTTGACCGAAGGGAAACTGCATGTGGAATCCGCGGAATCGTACACGGATGATGATTTGTCTTATGTAATCGGCAATATGATGCGGGCGATGCGGGAAGAGGCAGGTACTACCTCCGAGGCATTGCGTAAGTATTTTGAAGAGAAAGACGGACTGACGATCCGGGAACTCATTCCGTTTTCCAGTGATAAGAAGTACAGTGGAGTTGTTTTTGAGGAAGGCACGTATTATCTCGGGGCTGCGGAGTATCTTATGGAACAGCCGGATCCGAAACGGTATGCGAAACTGTCAGAAATCAGCTTGAAGGGAAACCGTGTTCTTTCGGTAGTCAAGGAAGAAAACGGAGCGCGCACATGGATCGGGGCGGTAATTCTTTCCGATCAGATACGGACGTCCCTGAAACCTACATTGAATGCCCTGGAAGAGCGCGGCGTGCACTTTTGTGTGTTGTCCGGGGATAATCCGGATACGGTATCGTATATTGCCGGTAAAGCGGGAATCTCCAATGCGGAAAACCGGTGTGATATGTCCAAGGAACGAGGCAGAGGCTACGCGGAACTTTCGGCGAAATATACGGTGTTCGGAAGAGTGACGCCGGCAGATAAGGCAGGTTTGATCAAAGAGTGGAAGAAGGCCGGAAAGACCGTCACAATGATCGGCGACGGCATCAACGACTTACCGGCATTAAGGACATCGGACTGCGGTATTGCGATGATTGACGGCGCCAAGGCAACCAGACAGGCTGCGGACGCGGTTTTGATGGAAAATGATTTCGGTGTCTTGATGAACGGAATCATGGAAGGAAAGCGCGTCATCAACAATATCACGCTCTCTGCGTCGATGTATCTGGTGAAAACGGCGTTCTCGATGTTCTTCCTGACGGCAATTCTGTTCTTGCCGCTCCGTTATCCGTTTGAACCGATCCAGTTATCCTTTATTTCCGGATTCTTTGTCGGATTCCCGACATTCATCCTGGCGGCCTTTGCGGAAGATATCAAGACGAAAATCGAACCGTTTAATCCGGCGGTATTGAAGAGGGTGATTCCCGGAGCTTCGACCGTTGCGCTCGGATTATCGTTTATTCCGTTTGCGGGAAGTTCGTTGGGATTTGATGCGGCGGGACTGGTTCTTGTCTCATATCTGTTTACCGCGTGGATTTATTTCCTGGTGTTATGCGACGTGTATGCGCCGTTAAAGACATGGAAAAAATTCTTCCTTGCGGGGGTGCTGGCTGCGTTCCTTCTTGCGTCGTATGTGTTCAGGAAACTTCTCGGACTGGAATTAACGGCACTGTTTGCGCAGAAGATTCTCCCGTTTGCGGGGATATTGGCTGCCGGTGCGGTAATCATGTTTGTGATCAAGCGCATCACGGTTTCTGTGCTTTCAAAACGCAGCGAAGGGTAAAGTGTTCTTTCTTTGACGCATGTGGTATAATATGCGCATGAAAAGTATGATGAGAAAAGTAATCACGGTATTCACCGTTTTAGGAATGATCCTGGTAAGTCTTACGGGTTGTTCCAATGTGAAAGAAATTGATACAGCGGAAGAACGGGTAATCCGTTACGAATCGTTTTTGTCTGCAATCGAGGCAAATGATTCGTTTGTCTACACTTCCAATTATTTTGACATGGAAGGAATCATGAATCTGAATGCCGACGGCACATACCGTTACGACGTAGTGATTGAAAATCCGCGTATCGCAATGTACGACGTGCAGGTTTTGTGCGTACCGCGTGATGCGACCGGAACTCTGCAGACAAAAGATCTTTGCCCGTCCGCGGGAATTTTGGAAGAAGCGTCCTACAATCTCGTTCCGAATCAAATCAACAAAGATAAAGGATATCCGGCAGGCGTCATCGTTTCGGGTGTCACCAAAGAAGATACCGTAACATTGGAAGTGCTGGTAGTATGGAACGGATATGCGCGTTTGGCAGAAAACCGTCAGTTTTTGGAACTGACCATCAAATATACTGAGCCCGAACCGGAACCGGCTGAATCAGGTACAGGTGCATAATGGATAACGCAAAACGGGAAAAGCGGCGTCAGTCCATTATTTACGGTGCCTTGACCGGTTCACTGGGCATTTTTATTTGCAAAGCTTTGGGCTTGATCTATATCAGTCCGCTGGACGCAATGGCAGGGGACGATCTCGTCTTCTATTCGGTGACTTATACGGTTTACGAGTTTCTTTGGTCGCTGTCTACGTCCGGGATTCCTTATGCGATTGCGGCCTTGGTCGCAAAGTATATGATCACGGAAGACTATGATTTAACTTTGCGGGTCCGCAAGTTATCTCTTCGCGCATTGTTTATTATCGGATTGACGATCAGTATCGGCGTGTTCCTTTTCTCCGGAGTGATAGTACATGTTCTGGCAGGGGATGAGAGTATTGACTATCAGACGAAATACCGGATATGTTTGATGTTATTGTCCGGAGCGTGCCTGTCTGTACCGTTGCTCGGAGGATACCGTTCATTCTATCAGGGACTGCGTCATTTTGAAGTCTATTCGTTCTCTCAGGTCCTTGAACAGATTGTACGTATCTGTTTCCTGCTTGCCGGCGGTGCATGCGCGGTTTATCTGTTCCATGCGTCTTCCGTTTGGGCTGTATATTTTGCGATTATCGCGATGACGGTATCTGCGGTCGCGACGATCGGATTTTTCCTTGTCCAGGATAAAAAACAGATTCCGTATCTGCAGGAAATGGCTTCCAAACAGGAACGCATTTCTCACCGCTCCGATAAAGACATCCTGAAAGAAATTCTTTTGTTTGCTGCGCCGTTTTTACTTCAGAGTATTCTGGATCACAGTTTCGGGTTGGTTAACTTACGTTATCTGATTGACGGGTTAAAGGCGCACGGTTATTCCCGTCTGATGGCGGACCGTATCTATACGATTATCAATTTCAATTCGTCGAAACTTACCGCTATTCCTTCCGTGTTAGGCGCAGGATTTGCGGCTGCGATGATTCCTCATATGGCCCAAGCGCACGCTGTCCGTGACGATAAGATGATTGATTCGAATTTCCGGAAATCTTTCGCATCTTCAGGCTTTTTATCGATTCCGATGGTGGTGCTGATGATGTTGTTCTCGAGAGAAATCTATTTCTTTATGTTCGGCTTCAGAAATCTGGATCTCGGCAGTAACATCCTCTCATTGAGCTTGATGTCCTTCTTCGGATGGATCTTGATGATTATTTCCAATCCGATTCTTCTGGCGTTAGATATGAGATGGCATTCTTTGGTTCTGTTCGGAATCAGGCTTCTGATCACAATCATCTGTACCTTCCCGGTTGTTTCCGCGTTCGGCTATCAGGGATTATTCTATTATGAACTGATAATGTATCTTGTCTTTGTCGGGATTGACTGGATCCTGGTGCGAAGAAAATACAAGATCAATATTCTCGCAACATTGTGGGCGCTTTTCAAAGAGTTCATCTGCTGTGTGCCGATGGTTCTGGTTATCTTACTGCTTAAGAACGGACACGATGTGATTCCGATGGGAAGAATCATGACCTTGATTATCAGTCTTCTGCGGGGAGCTGCCGGTGCAGTCTTCTATGCGGTATTCGCATTTATCCTGAAACTTCCGCAGAATATCTTCGGTTTATCGCCGAAAGCTGCATGGGAAAAAGTTAAACGGAAACTTCATCTAAGCAAGTAATCAGACGGATGTGCCTCGGCACTCCGTTTTTTTTCCGGCAGAAAAGGGATAAAAAAAAGACCCTGATCGGATCAGGGTCGGCTTTGATTAACGGTTGTAGAATTCGACGACTAATGCTTCGTTGATTTCCTGGTTCAGCTCGTTACGTTCCGGATGTCTGAGATAGAAGCCTTTCATGGTTTCCTTGTCAAACTTCACATAATCCGGAGTGTTCAGAGTCGCATTCAGGGAATCGGTGATCGCGGCATTGTTCCGGCTGGATTCTTTGACTTCGATCGAATCACCCGGCTTGCAGGTGTAGGACGGAATGTCAACTTTCTTTCCGTTTACCAGAATATGTCCGTGGGAGACTAACTGTCTCGCGCCGCGGCGTGTTCTCGCTAAGTTCATGCGATATACCAAGTTATCTAAGCGGGATTCCAGTAATACTAAGAAGTTGGTACCGGTAACGCCCGGCATCTTCTGTGCTTTAACGAATGCAGTGTAGAACTGTTTTTCGTTCATGTTGTAGAGATAACGGATTCTCTGTTTCTCTCTTAACTGTAATCCATAGTTGGATAACTTCACGCGCTTGTTCGGGCCATGCTGTCCCGGCGCATATTGACGCTTCGCTAATTCTTCGCCGGTTTCCAATACGGAGAAATCCAAGCGTCTGGATACCTTCCAAACCGGACCTTTTAATCTTGCCATTTGTCATACCTCCTAAGTTTTATGGCTTGCATAAAACATACGGACATGAATCACTTTCCGGGGTGTTGGTACGAGGTGTTTTCCCTGTTGCAGCCAGGTACTCTTCGCATCGCCGGAGGACCGGTGATACCAACGCCATACGAAAAACTTCATGTGCTGCATATTTTGACGCCTATAAAATATACATCATTTAAAGATGTGATGTCAATGAAAAAAGGAGTCATATTTATGCGAGATGTGATATGATAATAGTCGAATGGGGTGATTGTAATGAGTGTTGAAGAACTGGCAAAAATTTTAATATCCTCTCCGTGGTTTTATGCCGGGATCGGAGTGATTCTACTCGTTATTATATACGCGGCTGTGCGTAAAAACAGCAAAAAGAATATCTTAAACCGTTTGTCCGATCTGCAGGTGCGCTATGCGGCGGTCAAGACCGTGCCGCTGGCATTTAAAATGAATAAAGCGAATGCGCTTGCGAAGATGAATCCGGAAATGGAAGCCATCGTCACGGCGGCAAAACCGGATTACGAACAGATTCAGGAACATCTGAAGAGCTTATCGGAACTCATGAATGTGACGGATGATTTGGTCATGGCGAAGCAATACGGGGATGCGAAAAAGAACAATAATGACATTGAAGAGCTTTTAGGTAAAGTGGAAGGCCTCGTAAAGAAAACGAACGGGTCTTTAGATGAAGTGCTGAAACAGGAAACCGAACAGCGCGAAAAGATCAATGTTCTGAAGGAAGAATTCCGTCAGATGCGCATCCGTTACAATGAAAACGCGAATGCGTATGTGTATTCCTACGAAGCAATCGAACAGAAGATTCTTGAAGTTGAGAAACAGTTCTCGGAATTCGAAGAGTATATGTATGCGTCGGATTTCCGCAGAGCCGAAGAAACCAAGAATGTCATTGAAGGCCAGCTCAATGAATTGAATAAAATCTATGAGAAACTGCCGGGACTGTTACAAACCGCCAAGACTTTGGTGCCGAATGCGGCGAAAGAATTGGAAAACAGCACCGTGCGTGCGAAGACCTTAGGTGTGTATTTACGTCATCTGGAACTGTCCAAGAATGTCCAGTTAATCAATGACGCGATGAGAAGCGATATGAACTCGCTGAAGAACGCGGAAATCGAGGGCGTGGAAGAACATCTGGCAGATTGCCTTACCCGTCTTGCACAATTAAAAGGGCAGGTAGATAAGGAAATTGAAGCGTTTAACCGCATTGAACCGGTAACGGATGTTGTATTCAGCGAAGTCAAGAACCAGCGGGAAACCTTGGAAGAAATGGAAAAGACCTACAAAGAGGCGAGCACGCGGTACGGGTTTGATAACCTGGATGAAAAGATGAAGACCTACCGTGAGATTATCCGCGGATATGAAGAGAAGGAAGCGGCTCTTGAAGCGAAGATTGCGAAAAAAGATTCGCCCGCGACCGGAATCATTATCGGATGCACGGAACTCGGACAGGATATCGACCTTCACAGTGTGGAATTCCTGGAAACAAAATCCAAACTGGACCGTGCGACCGAAGATGAAAACAACGCGAAACTTGATCTTCTGAAGATGCACCTGATTATGAACGAAATGCGTTCGAGAGTGCGCAAACAGCGCTTGACCAGTATTTCGGACAGTTATGAAAGTGACTTAAAGGCTGCAGACGCGAAGATAAAGGAACTGGAAGATATTCTGAAGGTTACACCGCTGAACATCACTTCGATGACGGAAAAACTGGAAGAATCCAAGGACTTCGTATTTACCTTATATAACAACGTCAACAAGATTCTCGGATCTGCGAGTACGGTGGAAAACGCAATCGTTATCGCGAACCGTATGCGTTCCGTCAACAGCGAAGTTGACATGGAACTGAACCGTTCGGAAATGTGCTATCGCAACGGTGAATATACCCAGGCATTACAGCTCGCGTATAACGCCATTGAGACTGCATTCCCGGGACAGGCGAAAAAATTGATTACGGAGAATTCGCAGAAAGAGTTTCATCCATGATTTATTTTGATTATGCGAGTACAGCTCCGGTCAATCCGAAGGTTCTGGAGTTATATACTCAATATCTTCATGATTATTTCGCAAACAGTGAATCACACCATCCGCTCGGAACGGAAGTGTCGAAACTGCTGGAAGGAAGCCGCCGCAAAACCGCGGCTTTATTGCGTGTTGAGCCTTCGGACATCGTGTTTACTTCCGGTGCCTGTGAAGCGAATTCCCTGGCAATCAAGGGCTATGCGTTTTCTCATATGAACCGCGGAAAACATCTGATTACGACGGCCATTGAGCATTCCAGCGTGCTGAATTCCATGAAGCAGCTGGAAGATGTGTTCGGGTTTGAAGTCACGTATTTAGGCGTAGATTCCGAAGGAAAAATACGGCCGGAAGAACTGCGCGCGGCGATCCGTCCGGATACGATCCTGGTTTCGGTCATGATGGTAAATAACGAGACGGGGTCTGTACAGCCAATGGAGGAAATCAAACAAATCCTGAAGGAATATCCTACGGTGAAACTTCATATGGACGGCGTGCAGGCGCTGGGGAAGATGAAAATCGATTTGAACGGAATTGATATGGCTTCGTTTGCGGCGCATAAGATTCACGGATTAAAAGGATGCGGCGTACTTTACCGTAAAAAGAATATCGAACTGATGCCGTTAATATCCGGAGGAGATCAGGAATTCGGCATCCGCGGAGGAACCGAGAACGCGTGCAATTATGCCGTGTTCGGGGATACCTTGGAATATGCGCTGAAGGATATGGAAGAATACGAAGGACACGTGAAGGAATGCAACCGGTATCTTCGGGAACGCCTTTCCGCAATCGACGGAGTTTTGATCAACAGCCCGGATGACGCAATTCCTTACATCCTGAACATTTCGTGCATGAAATTGCCCAGTGAAGTCCATATGAACGCTTTAGGCAGCGAAGGATTCTGTATTTCTTCGCACAGTACGTGTCATACGAAGAAAAATGTGTTATCCTACGTGGCGCAGGAGATGGGGATTACCGGGAAAAGACAGCTCGGGATCCTGCGTATCAGTTTGGGAAACGATACAACATTGGAAGAATGCGAAAAACTATGTGATGCGATAAAGGAGAATATAAGAAAATATGGAATCCGCAAATGAAAAATACGGCTATATCCTGGTGCGGTTCGGCGAATTAAGCACCAAGGGAAAGAATAAAAAAGACTTCATCCGTCAGCTTACAAGAAACGTGAAGTATGCGTTATCGGCATATCCGCAATTGGAATACCGCAATGACCGCGACCGTCTTTATATCTTTTTGAATGATACGGATCCGGTACCCGTATCTCAAAGACTGAAGGATGTGTTCGGAATCCGTTCGTTCTCTTTGGCCATCAAGTGCGAGCCGGAGATGGAAGCCATCAAACAGGCTGCGCTGTATGCGGCGCAAAAAGAATGGAACGAAGGAAAACGCACCTTCAAAGTCATGGCCAGACGCAATGATAAGAGCTTCCCGTTTGTGTCGGATCAAATCAACCGGTTCGTCGCCGGAAGAGTCCTTCATGAGACGGAATTAAAAGTAGATGTGCATAATCCGGATTTTCCGCTGATCGTGGAAATTCATAAAGATGCGGCATACATCATGGCACATACCGAACTCGGCGCCGGAGGGTATCCGGTAAGAGTCGGGGGAAGAGCGATGATGCTGCTGTCGGGAGGAATTGATTCTCCGGTGGCGGCTTATGAAATCATGAAACGCGGAGTCATGATTGAATGCGTTCATTTCGCTTCGCAGCCTTATACCAGCGAACAGGCAAAAGAAAAGGTTTTGACCTTAGCGAAGATGTTAAGCAGGTATCAGGGACCGGTGAGAGTGCATGTTGTGCCGTTTACCGACCTGCAGCTTGCCATCTATGATCATTGTCCGGAGAACTATGCGATTACGATCATGCGCAGAATGATGGTGCGGATCGCGGAAGAACTCGCGAAGAAGAATAAATGTCTTGCGTTAGTGACCGGCGAAAGCGTAGGGCAGGTCGCAAGCCAGACCCTCGAAAGCATGGGGGTAATCAATGAAGTCATCAAGCTTCCGGTGATCCGTCCGGTGGCTACATGGGATAAACTGGAAATCATTGCGAAAGCGCGTGAAATCGGAACCTACGAAACCAGTATCCTTCCGTTTGAGGACTGCTGCACGATTTTCACGCCGAAAGATCCGGTGACCAAACCGAGATCAGACCGCGCGGAACAGTATGAATCCCGTTTTGACTGGAAAGAATTGCTGGACAAGGCTGTTGAGAATACCGAAACAGTGACAATGTCCGAAGAATAAGGAGGTGTCTTTATGGCATTTGATTCATTATCCGACCGCCTGACATTGGCGATGCGGAATATCGCCGGCAACGGCAAGCTTACCGATAAGAATATGGACAGAATGCTGAAGGAAGTCCGTTCGGCATTGCTGGACGCGGATGTCAACTATCTGGTCGTTAAAGACTTCGTAGCGCGTATCCGCAAGGAATATGAAGACATGGAAGTCCGTCCGGGACTGGATCCGGCGGAACAGGTTGTTACGATCGTACGTGACGCGATTGAAGAAATCCTGGGTAAGGAACCTTCTCCGCTTGAATATGCAACCTCAGGCGTTACCGTCATCATGATGGTAGGTCTTCAGGGTACCGGTAAAACTACTTCGTCGGTCAAACTCGCGAAGTTTATCCGGGATCGTCAAAGCCGGAAGCCGTTATTGGTCGCAGCGGACGTAAAGCGTCCTGCGGCAATCGAACAGTTACAGACATTCGCGGCGAGCGTGGATGTCGAAGTGTTTACGCTCGGACATGAGGTCTCGGCGCTTGAAACCTCCAGAAAAGCTGTCGAATACGCGAAAGAAAAGGGCTATAACACGGTAATCATCGATACGGCCGGCCGTTTGGCGATCGATGAAGCGTTAATGAAGGAACTGACGGAGATCCGTGATGAAATCGATCCGGAAGAAATCTTGCTGACCGTTGACGCAATGACCGGTCAAAGCATCGTGCATACTGCCGAAACATTCCAGGAAAAGATCGGCTGCACCGGTTTGGTTGTCACGAAGTTTGACTCCGATGCCCGCGGAGGCGGCGTCTTCTCGGTGCGTGCCGTTACCTCTGTTCCGGTGAAGTTCGTAGGTTCGGGCGAAAAAGTCGATGATATTGATATTTTCTATCCGGACCGTGTCGCCAGCCGTATTTTGGGCATGGGCGATATCATGACCCTGGTTGAGCAGGCGCAGGAAAAGATTGATTTAAAAGAATCCGAAGAA
This sequence comes from uncultured Erysipelotrichaceae bacterium, assembly GCA_902773425.1. Taxonomy (GTDB): domain Bacteria; phylum Bacillota_I; class Bacilli_A; order Erysipelotrichales; family Erysipelotrichaceae; genus RUG11872. The sequence goes on from CACYEP010000032.1 coordinate 19,655, forward strand.
AGTGCGAAGAGAATGCTGGAAGGCCAATTCACGCTGGATGATATGATGGTTCAATACAAACAGATGCGCAAACTCGGTCCGTTATCCGGATTGCTGAAAATGGTTCCGGGTATGAGCCAATATGCGAACCAGATCGACGATGACGATACGGATAAGAAAATGAAAGTGCAGATGGCGATTATTAATTCTATGACTCCGGAAGAACGCCGTGATCCGACAAAGCTTCGCGGAACGCATAAGAGCCGTATTGCCAAAGGCTCGGGTACTACCGTCAATGATGTCAATCAGCTGATCAATGCGTATACCAGAGCAAAGAAGCAGATGTCGATGTTGGGATCCTTCATGAAAGGAAAAATGTTCTAGTTCAGTGCAGTAGCAGGGTTTGTTGAAATCACGCTTTTTATCCATTATAATTTGTGTGATTGTAGAGCCCAAGGAGGCAACATATGGAAAGAAAATCTAGAGTCAGCAAATATCAGAATTTGCGTGATCAGCTGAATGCGGATGTGATCGGAAGCACCGTAAATCCGGATGTCTTCGTTTATACCAAAGGTACTCCGGTGAAAATCGAACCGGCAGTTTCGGCGGAAGAAGTCAGGGAAGATACCGCTGCAGCTGCGGAAGAAGTAAAAAAAGAAGCGAAAGATTATGTAGCGGAAATTGAATCGGAAACGGATAAGATCGATGAAATCGTGAAACAGAATCAGGAAGTCCTCGATACCGCGGCGAAGGAACAGGAAGTCCGTTTGGATGATACCTTAAGCTTCGGAATTGATCTTTCGGATACTATCAAATTGAATCTGGACGATATTCAGGCAGAATTTGAAGAACCTGCGAAGACGGAAGAAGTTACTAAGCCGGCGGAGGAACCGGTGCAGGCGAAGGATCTGAATGAGATCCTGCGCTTCCGTGATGAACCGCAGTTCACCACATTGTCGGTGGAACCGGAAGCGAAACCGAAACGCTTTGAGGCTACCTACGAACCGTTATTCAGCAGCGATGTTTTCACGATGGATGAACCGGAAGAGGCGAAAGTCGAAGAACCGGAGGAAGCGTCCGTTGAAACCTTTGAGGAACCGGCTGCCCAAGAAGAACCGGAAGTACGCAATGAGGAACCGGTGTCCGCTGAAGATGTTCTGGAAGAATCCGAACGTCTTATGGAAGA
>CACYEP010000033.1 GCA_902773425.1 uncultured Erysipelotrichaceae bacterium
GCCGGCTTATTTTTTCTCCTTATGTAACGTCATTTTACGGCAAACCGGGCAGTATTTCTTAATCTGCATTTTTTCGGCATGCTTCTTCTTATTGCGGGTACCAATGTAATTCTCTTCTCCGCAGACGCTGCATTTAAACGTGATATTCTCTCTCATCCCGCCACTCCTCTCGTTGCGAAAAAGATTATAACACACATTTTGAATTTGTCACAAAAACCTTTGCTATAATTAGACTGAAAAAGGAGTTTTTTATGAATCAACGCATCAACACACGTCCTGTTTACGTGAAAAACGTCAAAATCGGCGGTCAGAACAAGGTAATTATCCAATCCATGACCAACTCGCCGACCCGCCATATTGAAGAAACCGTACGCCAATGTCTCGAATTGGAAAGCCTCGGATGTGAAATCGTCCGCTTCGCGGTTCCTACTTTGGAAGACGCTTACGCAATCAAGGAAATCAAGAAACAAATCCATATGCCCATCGTGGCAGATATCCATTTTGACTATAAGCTGGCTCTCGCTTCCATCGAAGCCGGCGCGGATGCCATCCGTCTGAATCCGGGAAACATCGGTTCGAAAGACCGGGTCGAAAAAGTTGTTCTTGCCTGCAAAGAACGACGCATTCCGATTCGCATCGGGATTAATTCCGGATCCTTGGAGAAACATCTTCTCGAGCAATACGGCGGCTGCACGCCGGAAGCCATGATTGAATCGGCCGCGTCCCATGTTAAGATCCTGGAAGACCTGGATTTCCATGATATCGTACTTTCCTTCAAATCGTCGGATGTTCAGTTAACCATCAAAGCTTACCGTCTTGCTTCGCAGCGCTGGAACTATCCGCTGCATTTAGGAGTCACCGAAGCCGGATCCTTCTTCGCGTCTTCCGTAAAATCCAGCGCAGCCTTAGGTGCATTGCTGGCGGACGGAATCGGCGATACGATCCGCATCTCGGTCTCGGGAACTCCTTACGAGGAAATCAAGGTTGCCAAGAGATTGCTGAAGTGTTTCGGATTGATTGAAAATGTTCCGGAGCTTGTCTCCTGTCCTACCTGCGGAAGAACCGAATATGACATGCTGGAAATCTTACCGCAGATCGAAGACTTCCTCGAAACGGTTCATTCTGATATTAAAGTCGCTGTGATGGGATGTGTCGTAAACGGCCCCGGTGAGTCCAAGGATGCCGATATCGGTATTGCCGGAGGAAAAAACGAAGCGGTTCTCTTCCGCAAAGGAGAAATCATCCGCAAGATCCCGCAGGATTGCATCGTAGAAGAACTGAAAAAAGAAATACTCGCTTACATTCAGCAAAAGTAAATCAAAAGCCGGAATCCATTCCGGCTTTTATCATTAAGAGATATGAAGAGTACGTGTCGCATTTAATACGGCTATAATCAATACACCGACATCCGCGAAAACTGCCCACCACATATTCGCAATGCCAAACGCTGCGAATACCAAGCATAATATTTTCACGCCGATCGCAAAGACGATGTTTTCCTTTACGATCCGTAAGCACTTACGGCTGATCCGGATAGCCAGAGGAAGTTTGGATAAATCGTCATCCATCAAGACGACGTCTGCGGCTTCAATTGCCGCGTCCGAACCGAGCGCTCCCATCGCGATTCCGATGTCCGCTCTGGATAATACCGGCGCATCATTGATTCCGTCCCCGATGAATACGAGTTTTCCTGAGGCAGACTTCGTTTCCAGCAGGCGTTCCACTTCACGGACCTTGTCCTCCGGCAAAAGTTCTGCCTTATATTCATCCACTCCGGTTTCTTTCGCAACATATTCTGCGGTCACTTCATGGTCCCCTGTAAGCATCACGGTCTTTTTCACGCCGTTGTTTTTTAAAGCGCTCAAGGACTCCTTGGCGTTTTTCTTGATGCGGTCGGAAATCACAATGGCTCCGAGATATTTCTGATCCAAAGCGATATATACAACCGTTCCGTTTGCGTGCGGTTCACCGAATGAAACTCCGTTTTCATCCAGCAAGGCCTTATTGCCGCAAAGAACAAATCCGTCTCCTCTTTGCGCCTTGATACCTTTTCCGGCAATCTCACGGAGTTCTTCGCTGCTTGATGAAGGAATACTCTTTCCGTAAGCTTTCCGGATGCTTTGGGCAATCGGATGACCGGACGCGCGCTCCGCATATGCCGCATTTTCCAACAATTCCTCTTTGCCGGTTCCTTCCGCGGGTAAGTAATCCGTGACTTCAAATACTCCTTCCGTCAGCGTGCCGGTTTTATCCAGCACAACGGTTTCGGTATTCGCAAGGGCTTCGAGATAATTGGCCCCCTTCACCAGAATTCCCTTCTTGGAAGCTCCGCCGATTCCTCCAAAGAAACTTAACGGGATACTGACAACCAATGCGCAGGGACAGCTGATGACTAAGAAAGTCAGCGCTCGCTTGATCCAGACGGAATACGCAAAGCTTCCGCTGATGATTCCGGTCAATGTCGGTACAGCCAATCCTAAGACTAAGGCGCTGTAACAGACAACCGGCGTATAATAGTGCGCAAATTTCGTAATGAAATGTTCCGCCTTCGCTTTCTTCATGCTGGAATTTTCCACCAATTCCAGAATCTTAGAAACCGTGGATTCTCCGAATTCTTTGGTTGTTTCAATCTTCAGAAGCCCGTCAAGATTTATACAGCCGCTGATGACTGCATCCCCCGCGCGCACTGTGCGCGGAAGACTCTCTCCGGTAAGACTCGATGTATCCAAAGAAGATGTTCCTTCTTTTACAATGCCGTCAATCGGTACTTTTTCCCCCGGCCTGCAAAGAATCAGGGAGCCGGTTTCCACTTCCTCCGGATCCACTTCTTCGCATTCCCCGTTTTCATTCAGAAGATTCGCGTAATCCGGACGGATATCCATCAAATCAGAGATGTTTTTGCGGCTCCTGCCGACGGCAATGCTCTGGAATAATTCCCCGATCTGATAAAACAGCATTACTGCCACCGCTTCGGTAAACTCGCCCAGGCACAGCGCTCCGATTGTTGCCACAGCCATCAAGAAGTTTTCATCAAACACTTCCTTGTTTTTGATCCCCAGGACCGCCTTGCGCAATACATCATGTCCGACGATTCCGTAAGGTATCAAATATAAAATCTTACAGACGGCATCCGGAAGAAGATGCGTTTTATCAAGCACAAAGACGGCAATCAATAAGACAAATGAAATCAGAATGGAATAAAGACTTTTTTTCTGTTTGCGGTTCATAGAAAACTAGAAATCAATCTCGCAATCCGGCTCCACCTTCCGGCAGGCCTTCAGCACTCTATCCATGGTTTCATTGATATCCGCACCGTCTTCAAATTCCACGCGCATTTTTAATGTCATAAAACTGACCGATGCGTTTTTCACGCCTTCGGTTTTCTTTGCTGCGTCTTCCATTTTTGCCGCGCACGCTGCGCAGTCGACTTCAATCGGGAATGTTTTTTTCATAAGTACTCCTCCGTTATTCTTCTTCCAAATGCTGGGTGCCGAGTTCCAGGATCTTTACGATATGATCATCGTCCAGCGAATAATATACAGTCTTACCGTCTCTGCGGAATTTCACCAGTTTCGCATCTTTTAAAATACGCAGCTGATGGGAAATCGCGCTTTGCGTCATATGAAGAACTTTTGCGATATCCAGCACGCACATTTCTCCTTCATACAGCGCATAAAGAATCTTGATCCTGGTCGAATCACCGAAGATCCGGTAAAAATCCGCCAGGTCATATAAGAAACTTTCATTCGGCATTTTCTTTTTGATTTCGCTGATCAATTCACTGTTCACCTTTTCGGCCATAGTTCCCTCACATTCAGAACATATGAACATATATTCATATGTTTAACTATATGATACGCCTGCATAACATCCCTGTCAACAGAAAAACAGGCCGGAGCCTGTTAATCGTATTTTCCCGATTCAATATTCTTCTGTCTTTGTTTAAGACGGTTCTTTTCCTTCGACAAAGCCTTGATATTGGATTCGATCATTTCACGGCGGTGTTTGCGCTTAACCTTCTCGATCGCAGCCGCACGTTTTTTCTTGTATCCGGGTTTTACCTGTTTGACCGGTTTTTTCGCAATCTTATTGATTTCCGCGCTCACGGCATTTTCCGGTTTCTTTCTGCGGACACCGTATGCCTTCAGTTCCTTCCATTCACCCTGACGGTAATCGGTATGTTCGAACTTGATACCGCGCTTCATCAATTCACGGATTGACGCATCGTCATCCGCTTCATAAATCGCATAGCACACACCGTCGGACTTGATCCGTCCGGTTCTTCCCGCGCGGTGAATGTAGTATTCGATTGCTTTAGGGAAACCGAGCGATACAACATGCGAAACTCCCGGAATATCAATTCCGCGCGCCGCAATATCCGTCGCTACGATATATTGTGCATCAAGGTTCTGAATTCTCTTCATGGCGGATTTACGTTCTCTTTGGGTCAGTCCGCCGTGAATTTCCAGAACTGTATAACCGTGTTCACGAAGGCTTGCGGATACTGTATCTGCCTCTTCACGGCTGTTGGCAAATATCAGACAGATATACGGGTGGAATCCCGGAAGGATCCGCAAAAGGCAGTCAAGATATCCTTTGTGACGTGCCGGTACAAGCTTGTGCGTAACTTTCGCATAATAGGTCGCATCGTTTTTCACAAAGACCCGCGCCGGATCGTGCATATACTTTTCCAAGAAGATCTTTAATGCCTGCGGCATGGTCGCGGAAAAAGCCAAAATCTGAAGTTTCTCCTTCATATGTCCGGCAATCGCGTCAACATCATTGATAAACCCGAATTCCACGGTCATATCCGCTTCGTCAACCACCAGGATATCTGCTTTATCCAGACGCAGAGTTCCTTCATTGATGAACGCATCTTTCATTCTTCCCGGCGTACCGATTACCACATGGGGAACATTTTTAAGCGTCTCTCCCATCTTTTCTTTGGACATTTCCGAAGAAATCAGACGGATCCGCGCATTCTCATCGAACTTTGAAAACTCTCTCGCATTTTCATAGATCTGTCTCGCAAGTTCTCTGGTCGGTGCCAGGATCACTGCCTGGGTGCGGTTATCGGAGGTATTGATCCGGTTCAAAATCGGAATCAGATACGCATGGGTTTTACCGGTTCCGGTTTCAGAAAGTCCGATGACATCCCTGCCCTTCAAGATCAGCGGGATTGCTTTGGTCTGGATGGTTGTAAATTCACGGAAACCGAACGAATCAATGTAGTCTTTCGTTTCCTGTTTTAAATTTGTATAAATCATATCTTCCATGATTCGCGCCTCCTTTTCTATTATAACAAACGTTTTCTCTTCGTCGAAACGCGATTTATGTTACATTATTTAC
>CACYEP010000034.1 GCA_902773425.1 uncultured Erysipelotrichaceae bacterium
AACATCTTCCATATCAATGAAGAAGTCGTTCGCAGTGATATTTTCGTTCGCATTCGGATTGAACTCATCATGGCCTTCCAGAACATGCAGCGTCACGGTCTTGGACGCACCGGAAATTGTCTCGACCATCATTTCGTAGAAGATTCCCTTGAACAATACGGACTTGACTTCGCCCTTCATCATGCCTTCGCCCTCTTTCGCGATGCCGAAATCTTCCGGACGGATCAATACGTCCACGACTTCTTCCTTCTTGAAACCGACCGAACGGCACGGATAAATATGATCGTCGAAGAATACTTCGTTGTCCGACTTCATGACGCCTTCCACGATGTTGGATTCGCCGATGAAGCGCGCGACGTATTCATTCGCCGGCTCGTTGTAGATTTCAAGCGGTGTGCCGATCTGCTGGATCTCGCCTTCCTTCATGACGACGATCTTATCGGACATGGTTAACGCTTCTTCCTGGTCATGCGTGACATAGATGAAGGTGATACCTACTTCCTGCTGGATTCTCTTTAATTCTCTCTGCATTTCCTTGCGCAGCTTGAGGTCTAACGCACCCAAAGGTTCATCCAGCAATAATACATTCGGTTCGTTGACCAGCGCTCTTGCGATCGCAACACGCTGCTGCTGACCGCCGGACATCTGGGTCACATTTCTCTTTTCATAGCCGGACAGATTAACAAGGTCCAGCATTCTCTTGACCTTCTGGTCGATCAGTTCTTCGCCCATCTTCTTGATACGAAGACCGAACGCAATATTTTCATATACATTCATGTGCGGGAAAAGCGCATATCTCTGGAATACGGTGTTGATTTCGCGCTTGTAAGCCGGAACCTTGTCGATGCATTCCCCATCGAAAATGACCGTTCCTTCGTCCTGTTCAAGGAATCCGCCCAAAATACGCAGCAATGTCGTCTTACCGCATCCGGACGGCCCCAGCAGGGTTACAAATTCGTTCTGGTAGATATCCAGGTTGATACCCTTCAAAACGATCTGTCCGTCAAACTCTTTGACAATGTTATGAAACTCAATTAATTTTCTTCTCTCGCTCATGTGATGATCCTCCCTTAAAACACCGGCGGCGTAGATACCCAAAGCACTGCGGCTCTGGTTTTGGAATCGTTCCGGAGATAATGATTCTTCTCTCCGTGCAGATAGAACGTTTCCCCTTTTTTCAATACGTATTCCTTATCACCGAACACCAAGGTGATCCTGCCTTGTAATACGTATCCCAACTCTTCACCTTCGAAGGGCTCCACCTCTTCCGAGGTGCCTCCCGGTTCAAACTCCACTAAGATTGGTTCCATCTCGTTTTTCTGCGCGTTCGGAACGATGTAGCGAATCGTCGTATTGTCCCGTTCATCTTCGAAGTAGTCGTCTTCCCGGAAGACTTCCGCATTTTGCGGTTCTTCCCGGAAAAAGGAGGACATGTCGGTTCCTAAGGCCTCGACAATATCCTGTAAGGTCGCGACGGATGGAGAAGCCATATCATTTTCCAGCTGCGACAAAAAGCCCTTCGTAAGCTCTGTACGGCTTGCGAGTTCTTCCTGGGTCAGATTGCTCTTGATACGCAATTCGCGGATTCTGGTTCCAATGTTCATAGCGCACCTCCGTCACGAGATAATTATACAGATTCTGTACGCGCACGCAATATAATTTTAAACTTTTTGTTTAGAGTCACTAAACTTCCTGCGCATATGAAAAGAACGCCCGTTTCCGAGCGTTCTTTCAAAGTTACTTTTTGTCGTTGGCTTCCTTGTTTTTCATATCCTGAATGGTGGAATTCAGCCATTCCTCATCCAGCTTGTAATAGTATACGCCGCCGTCGGACATGTAGTCTCCTCCCGGTGCAGTATAGTGCTGCCAGCTGAATCCCTCTTCCATCAACAACGAATAATATGCCATGATTTCACTTAACGTAATATTCGTATCTACGGCCTTCAGGATCTTCGGCGCAAACGCAGTCATCTCCGCCATATTCAGCTTGCGGACACGTCCCAGAATTGCCGTCAGGATTTCCTGCTGCCTTTGCGTACGGTAGATATCGTTGTCGGATTTACGGTGACGGGAGTACGCCAAAGCCATCTCCCCGTTCATGGTTGTCTTTTCACCCGCAGTGAAACAAACCGTTCCCGAGTCGTCGGAATTCATCTCGCAGAACGTTGCCGTCGGTGTTACCTCAATTCCTCCGAGATCATCCACCAGGCCGATCACCGCGTCAAAATCCACGACGACATAGTGATCGAGTTTCTCCAGCTGGAATGTGTCACGGATTGCCCCGATCGCGCAGCTCTTTCCGCCTTCGGTTCCCTTATCGAGATACCCGTAGAAATACGCATGGGTAATTTTATCAAATTCTCCGCCTTCACACGGAATAGGAACCATAGAGTCCCGCGGAATCGAAATCAAATTCAATTTCTTATTCGCAAAATCCACGTACGCGATCATCATGACATCGGAACGCACCGAGTCCAAGCTTTCCCGCGCATCGATTCCGAGCACGGCGATAAAAGCATTGCTGCCGCCTTCCTTGAGTTCTTTCTTCGCGGAATGGAATTTAGCGAACACCACCGTTCCGGTAATCAATAACGCAGCGATTAAAATAACAGCCAGCAGGCGTCCCCAGCGTAATTTTCGTTTTACCTTCTTCTTGGTGCTCATGCCAAATACTCTTCCAGCATGGCCTTTAAGACCGGCTTAGGCTGGAATCCGACCGATTTCTTTACCGGTTCCCCGTCTTTGAAAACGATCAGTGTCGGAATAGACATAATACCGAATTCCGCAGCAATCTCATCTGCTTCATCCACGTCTACTTTAAAGAAATTTGCACGGTCTCCCATTTCTTCCGCCAGCTGTTCCACAACCGGGCTTAACATCTTGCACGGACCGCACCAAGTTGCGAAAAAGTCTACCAGCGTTACGCCTTCCTTGATAGCTTCCTTGAAATCTTCATTGGTTAAAATTCTCATTGTTCCTCCTTTGCATGTGTTATTTCACACGTTTTGCCGTTTTTTCTATAATCTTCAGGATCGCGTTCACCGCGACATCCATATCGTCTATGCAGCAGTACTCAAACCGTCCGTGGAAGTTTCCTCCGCCGGTTCCCATGTTCGGGCACGGAATCCCCATGAAAGTCAGACTTGCCCCGTCCGTGCCTCCGCGGATCGGAACGGATACCGGTGTCACACCGCATTCTTCCCAGGCTTCCTTCGCGATTTCCGCTATATACATCTTATCGCTGAAACAATCCGCCATATTCCGGTAAGAATCCTTGATCTTTGCCTGCACAAGCTTCTTTCCGTACTTGGTATTGATGAATTCCGCCGCATCCAGCGCCATCTTTTTCATGCGCATAAACTTCGCGTAATCATGGTCACGGATGATATATCCGAGCTTCGCTTCTTCCACCGTTCCGGACATTTCATCCAGATGGAAGAACCCTTCTCTTCCTTCGGTGTGTTCCGGACGCATTTCCTTAGGAAGAAGACTGTGATATTCATGCGCAATATTCATCGCGTTGATCATCTTATTTTTCGCAGAACCCGGATGAATCGAATACCCGGTCACCGTGATATTCAGCGATGCCGCGTTGAAGCACTCGTATTCCACTCCGCCGATTGCGTCTCCGTCCATCGTATACGCGTAATCGCACGGGAACTTTTCTTTTTCGAAATTCTCGGTTCCTCTGCCGATTTCTTCATCCGGCGTAAACGCCGCGTAAACATCTCCGTGTTCGAATTCGGGATGATCCAGCATATACTTCACCGCGGTCATGATTTCCGCCACACCGGCTTTATCATCGGCCCCCAAAAGCGTTGT
>CACYEP010000035.1 GCA_902773425.1 uncultured Erysipelotrichaceae bacterium
CCGCTGAATGTTCCGCTGGCGGTATCTCTTATTACCGTATTGTATCTTTTGGTCCTGAATATGATCTCGCTGTTCCTTCTGAGTTCGGGATTCGTCAAATGGATCAACGGAGGATTCAAGGGAGCTCCGGGTAAGGTGTTCCGCATCGTTCCGGCGTCGATGAATGTTCAGGCCAACGTATTCCGTGTGATTCTGGGAGCGCTCGGTTTTACGGCTGGATTATTGGCGGTCACGGTGCTTCTGGTGATGATCGGAAGACTGTTAAAGAAAAACCGGACCGGATTTGCGTCCGCGCTTCGTCTTTCCATCCAGCAATTGGTATTGCCGGTATGTCTGATGCTTGCGGCATCGATCGTTGTATTCATTATTCCTCAATACGGAATCTATCTGTTCCTTGCAGTGCTGATTCTTCTTTTCACCAACATTGTCTTCATCTTTAAGGACCGTCCGGGATGGATTGCGTATCTGGCGATTCTGACAGGTATTTCCGTGATCCTGTTTATGACCGCAGAAATCCTGCACCTCTGTATTGCATAATAAAAAGGCCGTGAGGCCTTTTTTAATAAACAATGGTGTCTTTTACGTTCCCGGCTGTTTCATCGCCCAGAAGGTCTTTAACGATCATTAATGCGAATTCCAGTGAGGCAGCCATGGACCTGCCGGTATATAAGTTCCCGTCTTTTACGCAATAGACATCGACGCGCGTTCCTTCGTACTCATGTTTCTGAAAACCGGGGTAACAGGTATACTTCCGGTTTTTCAATAACCCGAGTTCACCGAGGATGGAAGGCGCAGCGCAGATTGCGGCAATCTTCTTCTCTTGGGCAAACAATCTTACAAGCTCGGACACTTTTTCGCTTTGCTTCAGATGATCTACGTTGGCTTTGCCGCCGGGGATATAAAGTAAATCGTATTCTTCCGGATCAAGTCCGGCAAGCGGTTTGAAGTTTCCGTAATGAAGACCGTGCGAAGAAACCGTGTCCGGCGCATCCAGGCTGTATACATCGGTCTGAATGCCGGCTCTATGGAAGATATCGTAGACAATTGTGAATTCGCTTTCTTCAAAACCGCCGGAAAGGATACTGCAGAATTTCATGTGAATCACCTCTGCCAACAGTATATCACACGAATCGGTCGGAATGTTTGAAGGAAGGGCAGCGGCGGATTATAATAGTTCCGTTGAGGTGAAGAGTATGAGTGAAGTAAACAGTTCCAATTGCGATCATAATTGCAGTCATTGCGGAGCAGACTGCAGTTCCCGTGAAATCAAAAAACTGGAAACCAATGCCGCAAGTTCAATTAAGAAAGTCATTGCGGTCGTATCGGGAAAAGGCGGCGTAGGAAAATCTACGGTCACCGGTCTTTTGGCGAAGGATTTAACAAAGAAGGGATACAAGGTAGGCATTCTGGATGCGGATATTACCGGTCCTTCGGTTCCGAAAATGTTCGGCGAAGAAGATCCGGCTTATGCGGAAAACGGAATGATCCTTCCGAATATCACGGAAGAGGGAATTCATCTGATCTCCGCGAATATGCTGCTGGAAGATCTGGAAACCCCGGTTCTTTGGAGAGGACCAATCTTATCCAGCGTGCTGCAGCAGTTCTATAAGGACACCAAGTGGGATGACTTGGATTATCTTCTGGTGGATATGCCTCCGGGAACCGGCGATGTTCCGTTAACGGTATTCCAGATGTACCCGGTGGACGGTGTTGTGATCGTTACCACACCGCAGGAGCTTGTCTCCATGATCGTCATGAAGGCTGTCAATATGGCACGCATGATGAATGTCCCGGTTGTCGGCGTAGTCGAAAACATGAGCTATGTCTTATGCCCGGATTGCGGAAAGAAGATCGAAGTATTCGGCGAATCCTCACTTCCGTATCTTGAAAAAGAAAAGGGACTCAAGGCTTTGGACGCGTTACCGATCGAACCGAAGACCGCATCCTTATCCGACAGCGGTTCCATCATGAAATCGGAGCTTTCATTGCCGAAGGCAGTCGAAGCTTTGGAAAATCTCTAGGCTTTAAACCAAATGAAAAGAAGCGCTTTTTTGAACAGGACGCTTCTTTTTTGATGTTTTTGACTAGTTTTCGCTGTAGTTCGGAGTGATCACCAAATCTCCTTTGGAGATGGACTCGATGACTGCGTTTACTTTCGCGGCGACTTCTTCAGAGACTTCCGGAGAGAATTTAGACATGGAAACAACACCGTCATGAAGACCCGGGAATGTCTGTCCGCCGTAGTTGCCGGCCTTAATGGCGTCAATCTGCGACGAGATCATGAACGGAATATCAATCATCATGGAAGTTAACATGATGTCACCGTTTACCAGCGAGGACTGATCGGAAGTATAACCGATGCAGTAAACACCTTTTTCCGAGCAATACTGTAATGCACCTAAACCGGTATGGTCGCATGTCTGTAAGATGACATCCACGCCGGCTTCATTCATCGCTTTCGCAGTTTCATAACCTAAGTTGGAATCGTCAAACGTTCCGGTGATCACCGTGGATATTTCTACATCTGCGCTGACGCTTCTGACGCCTTCGATAAACGCATTTTTATCGGACTGCTGGGTAGTATTGTTGCCTCCGCCGATATAGCCGACTTTTCCGGATTTGGTCATTAATGCAGCCAAGACGCCGCTGACATATGCGCCTTCGCATTCTCTGTAATCCGCAAACATAATGTTCTTCGGTAAATCCGCTTCCGCAATGTCTTCCGGAGCGTTGCCGGTGATGAAGAAGTTGACATTATTGTAATCCGGCGCAACATTGCAGACTGCCTGACCGTATTGTGCTCCGTGAGCGATCACGAAATCATATCCTTCCGAGCAATAACTTCTTACGACCGATTCCGCATTGGAAACATCAACGTTTTCGGTATATGCCGTTTCATAACCGGCTTTTTTGATGTCCATTAAGCCTTCATAGGCGGATTGATTCCAGGATTCATCCGTGATAGAGCCCGGCAATACAACCGCGATTTTCGATACGGTGGTACGGTCGGATGCTTCTTCACCTTTGTCCTTGTTGCCGGAACAAGCGCAGAGTGAAACGAACATGAGTACAGACAGTAATGCAGCAAGTAATCTTTTCATAATTTCCTCCTCTTTGTGTATGACCTCTCTTTTTCAGAGTGAAGTCCTTTCTTATCGGCTTTCCTTGTCGAACGGAACTCCGAGTTTTTTCGGCGATCTTAAATTGGAACCGCCGATTGCCAATACGACAACCGTGATCAGATACGGAAGCGCAATCAGGAATTGATAGGGAAGCGAAGATCCCAATACCTGAAGGCGTATCTGCAGTGCCTCCACGGAACCGAATCCGAGGGAAGCCAGAATCGCAATCAGCGGATTCCATCTTGCCAGAATTACGATGGTCAGACAGATGAATCCTCTGCCGGACGTAATGCCTTCCGTGAAGGTCCCGATGGAACCCAAAGTAAGGGAAGCGCCGGCAAGTCCTGCCATAAAACCGCAGAACATGAAACACAGGATCCTGAAACGGTAAACATTGATGCCGGATGCCTGAGCGACACGCGGGTCTTCTCCGACAGAAGTCAGCTGTAATCCCAGCTTTGTTTTCTTCATCACGAAGAAAGTGACAAACGCGGAAACAAACGACAGGTAAGTCAATAAGCTTTGGTTGAAGAATACTTCTCCGACAAACGGAATTTTTGAGAGTAACGGAATCGGAATATTTGAAAATGTAGGAACCGGAATGTTGGCAATGTTGGTGCCGAATACGATCCGGTTGATGAAGTTGGTAAAACCGGCCGCAAAAATATTGAACATAATGCAGGTGATGGATTGGTCCTGCTGCAATAATACTGCCCACAAGGCAGGAATCAGCGCAGACACCATTCCTGCGAGGCCTCCGCATAACACACCGGCCCAAAGCGAACCGGTCTTTAGGGCTGCAATATATGCGAACAAAGCACCGAACAGCATTTCTCCTTCGATACCGATTCCGAGAACCCCTGATTTTTCGGAAACGCAATCTCCGGTAGAACCGAAAATTAACGGTACCGCCTGGCGGACACCGGAAGCGAACAGGGCACTCATAAATGTCAGATTGAAGATATCCATTTATTTCACCTTCTTCCGATTATCGATCCGGGAGGACAGCGCCATCCCGAGCAGGATGAACAATACAATCAAGGCTTCCAGAATGGATGCGAACGAAGTAGGAATCCCTGTCTTTACCTGCATGGTTACGGCGCCTGCGGATACTAACGCCATAAAGAAGGCAGCAATCACTACACCGGCAGGATGAAGATTTCCCAGCAGAGCAACCACGATTCCTCCGAATCCGAAGTCTGCCGCAACACCGCTCATGAGTCTTCCGGTATTTCCGGCCACCTGCATCATGCCTGCCAATCCGCAGAATGCTCCGGAAATCATCATTGCGTAAAAGTAATAACGCTTTGCGGAAACACCGCCGTACTTTGCGGCTTTCCGGCTTCCTCCGAGAGTTCGCAGGTTATATCCGAACTTCGTACGGTAAACAACGATGTAGTAGACAAAGGCAAGAATCAATGCGGCTATTACTCCGTAGTTAATGCGGGAATTCGGGAAGATCTTCGGGATTGAAAAGGCGATTCTTGCGGATTGCGGTTCCGCGCCGGTCTTCAGATGATAGAAGATGATATAACTGATAAACTGTTCCGCAATATAGTTCAGCATCAGAGTGATTACGATTTCAGATGCGTTGAATAAGGCGCGGAACCACGCTGCCAAAGCAGCATAAAGAGTTCCGAACAGAATCCCTGCCAAAGCGCCCAGGACAAGGGAAAACGGACCGAGGGCTTTGGCAGCCGGACTGATTCCGATAAGAGTCATGCCGAGGGCACCGAACAGGATTTGTCCTTCGCCACCTAAATTGGATAGTTTGCAATGGAAAGTGAAACAAACGCCGAGTCCTACCAACAATAACGGCGTGAAGTAAATAAAGACTTCGCCTAAGGAAGTGACGGAAGAAAACGGCTTGAAAATCATGTAGTAATACGCTTCCAGCGGGTCGGCGCCGGACATAAGCACGAAAATCGATCCGACAAGAATCGCGGCAGCAACGGATGCCAGCATGATTCCCAGTTTCTTCAGAAGATCCGCGTTCAGATATTTTTCAAGAAGATTTTCGATCATTACGCGTTACCTCCCATCATCATGTATACGATTTCTTTGGCAGTTGTTTCTTCAGGCTTTTTCTCGCCGATAACTTTCCCTCTGTGAAGCACCGCAATCCTATCGGAGATTGCGAACAGTTCTTCTAAGTCGGAAGAGATCACGATAATTCCGGTTCCGTTATTTTTGGCTTCAATCAGGCAATTATGGACATAGCGTGCAGCTTTTACGTCCAGGCCGCGGGTAGGGTAGGAACATACCAAGATTCTCGGGGCATTGCCGATTTCTCTTGCCAGAATAAACTTCTGAAGATTTCCGCCGGATAAAGTCGAAGACCGGGTATTTTCATCTTTGGCTCTTACATCAAATATCTTCATTCCTTCTATGCATTCCGCACGCATCCGTTTGGTGTCAAGAAGACCGTCTTTTCCGGTGACTTCTTTTTTGCGCAGTAACCAATTCTGTAAAAGAGAAAAATCGGAGACGGTTCCGGTTGTGTTCCGGTCGGAAGGGATATAACCGATTTTTTCTGCCATAAAACGTCTTGTGCTGCGGTGGGAAAGGTCCATATTCGGGGTTTTGATGGTCCCGCCTGACGCATATTTGGTTCCGGCTAAGATTTGCGCGAGTTCCTCTTGGCCGTTTCCTTCCACACCGGCAATTCCGATGATTTCTCCTTTATGGACTTTAAGGCTGACTCCGTTCAAAGTTTTCACATGACGTTCATCATAAGCTTCCAGTCCTTCGCACTCCATTAAGACATCTTCTTCCGGTGCCTTCTTTTCAAACGCATCAACATGCAGGGCATCTTCTCCGCTCATCATAGTAATCAGAGTGTTCTTGTCTGCGTCGGCAGTCTTCATCTCTCCGGTGACTTTTCCGAGAGACAGGACATTGATACGGTCGGAGATTTCCAGAACTTCGTCCATTTTATGGGAAATGAAGATAACTCCTTTTCCCATGGAAGTCATGTTTCGCATGATGCGGAATAATGATTCAGCTTCTGCGGGCAATAAAACCGCGGTCGGCTCATCCAAAATCAGGATATCCGCTCCGCGGTAAAGCAATTTCAGGATTTCGACTTTCTGCTGCATGGAAATACTTAACTGTTCTACCGGGCAGTCTAAATCCACGTCAATATTATATTGGTTCTTTAATTCTTCTAAACGGATACGTACTTTTTTCCGGTTCAAAACGGAAAGGGATGTATCCTCGGAGATCAGAATCATATTCTCGATCGCATTGAATCGGTCTATCAGCATAAAATGCTGGTGCACCATTCCTATACCAAAAGACATGGCTTCTTTCGGGGAATTGATTTTCACCTGCCGGCCGTTGATAAAAATCTTTCCGGAATCCGGGCGGTAAATGCCGTAGATGATGTTCATGAGGGTGCTCTTTCCCGCACCGTTTTCACCAAGTAATGCCAGTATTTCGCCCTTCGCAAGTTTTAAGGATATATTGTCATTTGCTTTGACGGCCTTAAAGCTTTTGCTGATTCCCTGTAATTCCAACAGGTATTGTTCCCTTGTCGCCATGTCTTTGAACGCTTCCTTTTCTGTTACTTACAATGCGTTTCGCACCAAAGTTCCTGAATCGGCGGAATTTGTTCTCTCATTCCCGGAGCCAGCCTTGACCAGATAACGCCTTTCGACGGGCGCGGGAATTCATGTCTTGTCTCTATGATTTTTGTAGGTGTAACGATGTAGTCGATTGCGGTATCGTATTCTTCCACTTCAACATCGACGTCCGCCACCTGGCAATCATGACCGACTCCCAGGATGACTGTGTCATTGTCTGCTAAACCTTTGCTTGATAACATCGCCCATTCCAGATCGAAGTATCCGTGACCTTTCCCGAAGCGTATTCCGCTCGGAGTGATTGCGGAAGCGCCGGTTACCATCATGTCGACGTGCTTGACTTCTTCTTTAAGTTGGGCAAGGGTCCTGTGCTTCCAATATCTGCCGATGCCGTCTAATAATGACGCAACTTCTTCCTTGCCTTCCGGAATCATTCCCGGTTTGATGATGAAGAAGCCCCGGGTAATTCCGTAGTTCGTCATGATGACGGTCTTCTTATCCTTGAAGGCTTGTTCACGCAGTGTTTCCAGATTGTTGTCAGGAGTAATGAAGAGGACTTCGGCATTTTTGTACATGTCCGTTTCGACAATCAGCTTGGTCCCATTCTCGCTTCCTTCGTAATCGCAGATGAATTCAGAGAACTGCCAGCTGAACTTAGAGTCCGGCTTGGCTACTTTCAGAAGGTCTTCCCAGATACGCACACGTTCGGTTTTCGCGTCAACTTTATTCGGCATATGTATCTCCTTCATTAAAAAATACGTTCTTATACTACCACAATTGTTTTTTTGTCCGAAACAGAAAAAACACTGCGGAAATGATGAAAACGTTTCCATCGGCGCAAATTGAATCAATTGTCTATTATCCGCTGAAATTCATGCTTTTTGAATGCATTAAAGCAAAAGAAAAACCCGGCTTGGCCGGGTAAGAAAATCTCAGCGATGTAACAGCGGAGAGACGCGCTTGTAGACGAATCCGACGATCAGAGTATCCAGGATACTCTTTAAAAGATTGAACGGAACCGTGCAGAAGGCGACCAGTGTGAACGCGGAATTCACGGCTTTGTTGACGGCGGAGCCCATGCTGACCAACGCATCCATCGGCATATGGTAGAAGTACGAATATGCCGGAAGTAATACGAAGTAGTTCAAAAGGGCGCCGATGATGACGATTGACACGATACCGGCTGCCATGCCGATCCACGCATTTTTGCGCGTCTTGTGGGATTTGTAGATGAGAGCCGCCGGCAGGACATAGGATAATCCGATGATAAGGTTCGCGGCTTCTCCGACAAACGCGGTCTGTGTTCCGGTGAAGATGACATTTAAGATGATTTTGACGGCTTCAATGATGATTCCGGCCAAAGGACCCAAACCGAAGGCTCCGATTAATACGATGGCTTCGCTGAAATCAATCTTGTAGAAGGGCGGAGCGAACCATAACGGAATTTCAAAGAAGTGGACTAAGTAAGCGAGTGCGGACAAGATTGCGATTTTGGCCAAATAGTTGACCTTGGATTTCTTCGTGGACATTTTTTGTACCTCCTTCACGAGAAATTTGCCTTTCAAAGAAAAAAAGGCTTTCGCAAACCTTTCGGGTGTTAAAAAAGACTTCTTCCGTCCAGACTGTAACTGTCGCCTCCGGAATTGAACCGGATCCTGCCGTAAGGCTCGCGGGGTATACCGCCGATTGGGAATTTCACCCGACCCTGAAGTTTGTTCGTTAACAGTATAACACGTTTGAATCAGATTGCCGAAGTTTTTACTTCTTCGGCAATCTTTTTCATTTCGTTCGCCAAACCGTGGGCGTTTTGTACGTTGAGGCTGCAAAGCGCCACACGGATGCCTTTGTTGACCTTCACGGTGTAAATGTGATGCGCCATGAGGGCGTTATGATAGGCATCGCGGAATTCCGGATCTTCGGCCTTTACGGTTACAAAGAATCCGTCCTTGTACGGATAGCACGGAAGACCCGCTTCCTTGGCTTCTTCCGTAAAGATTTTCGCGCGTTTTTCCAAAAGACGGATATACACGTCCTTTTGCGCAAGATATTCTTCTTTTTTGTTTTTCATCAAGGAGACAAACGCATTCATGAAGCCGTTATTGACGTTGGACCATACCGATCTGGCATAGCGTTCCATGACATCTTCCAATTCCTTGACGGCGCCTTCGTTTTTCGAAAGAATAATCGCGGCTCCCAAACGCATCCCGTAGGAAGTTAACGATTTCGAACAGGAGAAAGCCACGATGACCGCAACGTTTTCGCATAAGCCTTCCAGCGTGTCAAAATGATCGCGGGAATGCGAAAGATCGTGCATGTAGTCAATGTAGGCAATATCATTCACTAAAATGACAGGACCGTATGCGGAAGCCTTGTTGAGGATCTGTACAACACGTTCCCATTCGTTTTGAGTCATGCAGTATCCGGTCGGATTCTGGCACGGATCATTGATGATTACCGTCAAGCGTCCCTGTTCCTTTGCGGTTTTTACGCAAAGATCTTCAAATGATTCCGTATCGAACCGGTCATCTTTGAACAACGGATAGGAAAGGGTGCGCAGATTGAAATAATCATTCATGATCTTGTAGGAACCCCAGGCAATTTCCGGAATCAGAATGGCATCGCCTTCGTTGGCTGTGGCGGAAAGTGCGGCGGAGACGGCTCCGGTTCCTCCGGAAGTCGCGACCTGCGCATGATATAGCCCGGACGCATGTCCCTGCAATGTCCATTCATAGACAGATTTTAAATACTCCGGGTCTCCTTTGATAAACGGAGAGTAGCTGGCTTTGACACGGTTCGGAATCTTTTCAAAGGACTCATAGACCGAATCCAGGGTTGCCAGTTTGGAATCTTCATCGCATAAGGAACCTACGGTCGCATTGATGACGAGATCTTTGTTGACTTTGGCGTCTTCTTTGGCTAATGAGGCAATACGGAAAACATTA